>NZ_NFJG01000127.1:0-11968 GCF_002159755.1 Bacteroides sp. An269 | reverse complement strand
CGCTCCTGTTCTTCGTCAGATAGCCCGCTATCTTCCTCATCACAGAAGCGGAAATGCCTCAAAAACTCATCCCAAATCATCGCACGATAAATTCAAAACAGCTTCTAATTGTTGGCGTGAAAATGATAATTTCACCTCCCCAGTTTGTTGTCGTAATCACCCGTTTGGGTAAGGCTAAGTGAGAACTTGTAGTGGAAGTTATGCATTCCGCACACTTCATAGAAACGGTGGGTACGGAGGCGCAGTTGGTTGCAGCACACTTCTATCTGGAGGCAACCTTGGGCTTTTGCCTCATTGTAAGCAGCATTGAAAAGACATCTGCCGATGCCTTGGCTGCGGCGGTCGGAGCGTACCGCCAATTCCATAATCTCGCATATCCGTCCGGCGTGGTGCAGCTGGTATTCCATTCGCAGGTTGATGCAGCCAATCACCTCTCCATTTATTTCGTATACTAAGCAAATGTAACAGTCGTTCTCCAATTGTCTGGAGTAAATTTCTTCGAATGTTTCGTACGGAAGCGTTTGGGCCTCCATATCGCATATTAAATTATAAATGGTAAGACAGTCAGTCTGCTGGCTTTTTCGTATAGTTTTCATATAAATAAAAGGCATGGTTTCGAATTGCAAAAGTATCAGATTGTACCGATTCTCGTCCTTTATATTGAATAAAATGTCACATGCACTATAAAATTGTCATACATGGTCTGAATTTGTAACACGAATGTAATATCGTCTTCAAAAAATCTTCAAAAAGCACTCTTTTCGCACCTCTTTCGCATGTGTAGCGGAAATGAAACATTTGTGAAACTGTCTTGAAAAACATTGCCTCTACTTTTGCGGCGTCAAACAAGCAAAAAGGGAAAAAGATTGTTATGAGAAAGAGAGTTGTTTTGGGCTTGGCGTTGCTCACGGCAGCCAGTGCCAATGCGATGGACATCAAAGGAAAGATAAAAGATGCAAAGACCGGTGAAGAGATTATCGGTGCATCAGTCGTGGTGAAGGAAGAGCCGTCGAAAGGCGCAGTGACGGGACTTGACGGAAGTTTCAGTCTGTCGGTGAACCGTCCGACGTTTACGATTATCTGTACATATATTGGTTATAAGAGCTACGAAATGCAGGTCACTTCGAAGGATTCGGATATAGAAATACCATTGGCAAGTGATGATGTGCTGCTGGGAGAAGTCACCGTGGTGGCTACCAATCCCGGACGAAGTGAAGCTGGTGCACGCGCCATCGAGCGTAAGGCGATGAACGTGGTGAACGTGATGAGTGCAAAAGCCATCGAGCTTTCTCCGGATATCACTGTCGCGAATGTAATCCAGCGTATGTCGGGTGTGACGATCGAGCGTAACAGCAGTGGGGAAGGGCAGTATGCTATCTTGCGCGGTATGGACAAGCGTTACAATTATACCTTAATTAATGGGGTGAAGATTCCAAGTCCCGATAATAAGAACCGTTTCGTGCCTCTTGACATATTCCCTTCTGAGATGCTCGACCGGTTGGAGGTGACCAAATCACTTACTGCCAATATGGAAGGCGACGGCATCGGCGGTGCGGTCAATCTGGTGATGAAAGATGCGCCTACGGAACGTCAGTTCACGGCAAGCATTTCTACCGGTTATAACGCTATGTATTTCGACCGCGATTTCCAGTCGTTCGACTACGGGGACATAGTGAAAGATTCGCCATACGAAGCGATGGGGAAACCGGAAGATTATCAGGTGACACAGGATAACTTCACGATGTCGAACTTGCGGATGAAATGGAAGCGTCCGATGCCCGACCTTACAGCAGGCATTTCTTATGGAGACCGTTTCTTCGATGACAAGCTGGGCGTGATGTTGGCGGGAAGTTATCTGAATACGTATCGTGGCAAAGAGAGCCAAATTTATTATCAGCCCGGAACTTCGCATAACGGTATCGTGTACCGTAATTATTCCACCCAACAGACCCGTATCGGTGCCCATGCCAAGCTGGATTATCACATCAACGAAAACCATAAGTTGACTTGGTACAATGGCTATATGGACATGCGTGAAGCGGAAGTACGTGATGGGGAGGACGATCAGGAACGTGCAGTCCGGATGAAGTGGAACCGCCAGTACATTATCAATTCAACCCTGAAAGGTGAACATCAGTTCTTAGAAGGCGGAGCCTTGAAACTGAATTGGTCGGCGGTCATTTCGAAAGCTTATAGTGAAACGCCGGACAATGCGGAAATATTCCTGCAAGGGACACACCTGCAGACATCGGGTGCGGCTACACGCCGGTGGGAACACAATTCTGATAAAGACAAGGCGGGATATGTAGACTTGAGTTATAAGTGGCAGCTGGACGGAGGTCCGGTGTTCGATTTCTCCATAGGAGGTATGTATCGTGATAAGAAACGTGACAGCTTCTTCAATGAATATACTTTCGATTCGGCTACCGGAAGCAAGGATCCGCAATATTTGGGCGAGGATTGGAATAATTTCGATGAAATCTTGATTACACCGCGCCGTTATGGTAATATCGGCGACCCGCTCAACTATGACGCTTCAGAAAAAGTAGGGGCAGGCTATGGCATGGTGAAATATACCTATAATAAATGGGAATTGATAGCGGGTGTCCGTGTGGAACATACCAATCAGGGATATGTATTGAAATTCCCGCGTGATGTAGACCCCGAAGGCAATCAAAAGTATACGGATGTATTGCCCAGTTTCCACGCAAAATACAATGTGCACGAAAATGCCAATTTGCGTTTCTCATACGCCCGTGCCATCAATCGTCCGAGCTTCTTCGAAATTGTGCCTTATAGCATTATCAACGAAGACTATAAGGAAAAAGGTAATCCCGACTTGAAGCATACGGTTGCGGATAATGTGGATTTGCGTTACGAATTTTTCCCGAAGTCTTCGGAGCAGTTTATGGTCGGCCTGTTTTATAAGAATATTCAAAATCCGATTGAATACGGTTTGATAAACGAGGGTCAGGATACGTATTACCAACCGATGAACTTTGGCGATGCAACCAATTTGGGTGTGGAAGTGGATATTATGAAATATTTCAATTGGTTCGGTATCAAAGCGAACTATACGTATACACACTCGAAGATAACAACTGATAAACGCATCATGGAAGGTTCGGAAGTAAGGACTCAAAAACAATCTCGTCCATTGTTTGGTCAAGCTGCCCACGTGGCAAATCTTTCCTTGCTCTTCAAGAGCACGAAATATGGATGGGAAGGGCAAATCGCCGGAAGCTATACAGGCAAACGTCTGAGTGATATTTCGAACTGGTATGATAATGATATTTGGGAAGACGGCTATTTCCAGTTGGACGTATCGGTAGAGAAGAGCTTCAAATGTGGCGTGAATATATTTGCGAAAGCTTCCAATCTGTTGGATGTGCCCTTGTACCGCTACATTCAGAACGGACCTCGCACGGCAAACATTGATTATGAACGTCATAATGGCAATGTTATCGAGCGTAAAGAATGGCACGGACAGACCATTATGTTAGGTGTAAGGTATAAATTGTAAAAAAGAAAAACAGAACATATTGACTAACAAACACATTTAATCTTTTCAATTATGAATTTTAAGAAGTTTTTATTCGTAGGTGCAGCTTTGATGAGCGTATCATTCTTCGCTGCTTGTAGTGATGATGAGAACGAACCGCAGAATCCTCCTGTAGAAGAACCGGATGAACCGAATGGCGATGATCCGGAAGGTCCTGTAAGTCTGGAAGACCAATGGAACAATACCAATACGGTGACTTGGCCGGTTGATACAATAATCAACCTGACTAATCATTACACGGTGCCCGAAGGCAAAACATTGATTATTAAAGAAGGTGTCCAAATCATCGCCAGCACAGCCGGTGTAGGAGCGAACCATGTGCCTGTAGAGTTTACGGTAAATGGAAACTTGTATTGCGAAGGCACAGAAGAAAAACCTGTTCGTTTTTCTATTCCTGAAGCCGACCGCACAGAGGCGAATATTTTTGCAGGTCTTTGGGGGGGTATTGTAGCTTCGGAAACTTGTGGCGAAATGTTGATTGACCATACAATCATAGAATATACCGGTGGTCAGGTAGTAGAAGGTTCTCCTGCAGCAACTTCGGGTGTGTATACCGCCGGTGACGATGCTTATCCGCAGATTACTACCAATAATATCAATGGTAAATACGTGATTACGAATTCAATCTTGCGTAACGGATGGTCGGATGGCATTTATCTGATGGGTGGTGAAGCGATTATTATGAACAATGTCTTTGCCGCTAACGGATTCGATGGTGCTGAGGCTGTAAACGTGAAAGCAGGTTGCAAGGTAGACATTGCCGGAAACGTGATGTTCAGCCCGAACACCAACGGCTTGAAGCTCTCTAGTTCAGGTCAGAGCGAAAACCGTGCCCAGGCTTTGGTTCAAGCTTACAACAATACTATCATCAATGCAGGATGGAGACGCGACGGTGAAAAAGGCGGTTGCATCTATGTAGAGAAGAATATCTTGGCTAATGTATTCAATAACTTAATGGTAAATTGCAAGTTCCGTGCGATGACTCCGAGCTTTGACATTCCGAACGACCCCGAAGAAGGTTACGATGACGATTCTGTAATTGATTACAACTATTACGCATCGGGTAACCAACCGAGTGATATTGTATGGGATGGTGAAGACGAATCGGGTGTGGCATACGCATGGCAAGGTTATAACTATGAACACGAAGATTACAATGTAGGGGTAGTAGACGTGCATAGCGTTATCGCTACAGAAAACGATTTGAAAGATCCGCAATTTGTTGGTTTCGACATCAATGGTGTAGGTTTGACCGACTATGTTTACAACGATGCTTGGGACTTCCATTTGCAGGCAGGCTCTCCGGCTCTGACGGGTGCTTGTGATGGTACAGAGGCATTTGCCGCTCCTTACTTCTCGACAACCGGCCTGACCGTTAACGGCGAAACTTATACTTCACCGGCAGTTGCCGCTCATTATGGTGCATATGGGGAATAATGCGGTATCTCTGATACAACTCTGATATACATTCTTTTTTCCTAAAAGGTCCGGGACCGGAAATAACTCCAGTACCCGGATTTTTTATTAAGACATACAGCAGGAGGTTTCAGTTTTAATTCAGAATTGTCTCCTAATTTTGTCGCATAATTATTAATCAACATTTATCTTTAAGCAAATGAAATCAATGAAGAAAATAGGAATCTCTTTATTCCTGGTAATGGCGGCTGTAGTCGCTTTCGCGCAAGATGCGGCAACGTGGAAATCTTTGGAAAAACCGCTTAATTTTTATTTGGCAAACGACCTTGGGCGCAACGGTTATTATGACCAGAAGCCGATAGCCGAACTGATGGGTAAAATGGCAGAAACGATTGATATCGAATTTGTAGTAGCTGCCGGTGACGTGCATCATTTCGAGGGGGTGCGCAGTGTGCAAGACCCTTTGTGGATGACCAATTACGAACTGATATACAGCCATCCCGATTTGATGTTGCCCTGGTATCCCATTTTAGGGAATCATGAGTATCGGGGCAATACGCAGGCGGTGTTGGATTATAGCAATGTCAGCGCACGGTGGGAGATGCCGGCACGTTATTATACAAAGGTGATGGAGGAAGACGGGGCGACTATCCGCTTGGTGATGATTGATACGCCACCTTTGCTTGACAAATACCGTGAAGATACCGAGAAATATCCAGATGCAGGCAAACAAGATATGGACAAGCAGCTGGCATGGCTGGATTCGGTATTGACTTCGGCTAAAGAAGACTGGGTAATGGTGGTAGGCCATCACCCCATCTATGCCGATACCGATAAGAACGATAGCGAACGGACGGACATGCAGAAGCGGGTAGACTCTATTTTGCGCAAGCACGGCAATGTAGACATGTACGTATGTGGCCATATCCATAACTTCCAGCACATCCGTAAGACGGACAGCAAGATTGACTATGTGGTGAACACTTCCGGCTCGTTGGCACGCGAAGTGAAACCGGTAGACGGCACGCAGTTCTGCAGCGGTGCGACAGGTTTCTCGCTCATTACGGTAGACAAACACGAGCTTTGCCTACACATGATGGACAAGGACGGGAAAGTGCTCCATACGGTTCGCCGTACGAAATAAGACATTGTGATATAATAAGAAAGCGGATTAATGCAGATTGGAAGGATTTGTGTTAATCTGCTTTTTTATTGCCTGTAATGTGATTTTCGATTATCTTTGCGGTATCGACCAAAAGGAATAAGACAATGGATGAAGTAAAAACAAAAAGCAAGGTTTATTATACCGATTTCCGGTGCAAACCTGATGAAGGGCCTGCTGACAAGCTGAAAAGGTTGATAAAGGCAGCAGGTCTGAATACAATAGATATGGACGGAAAGTTTGTCGCTATCAAGATGCATTTCGGCGAACTGGGGAACTTGAGTTTCCTTCGTCCGAACTACGCGCGGGCTGTAGTGGATATGGTGAAACAATGTGGCGGGAAGCCATTCCTTACCGATTGCAATACATTGTATCCGGGCAGCCGCAAGAATGCCATTGAGCATCTGTATTGTGCATGGGAGAATGGCTTTACGCCTTTGACCGTAGGCTGTCCGGTGATTATCGGCGATGGCCTGAAAGGAACGGATGACATTGCGGTGCCTGTGGCTGGAGGTGAATATGTAAAAGAAGCGAGAATCGGTCGTGCCGTAATGGATGCCGATATTTTTATTTCACTCACTCATTTCAAAGGGCATGAGATGACCGGATTCGGAGGCGCAATAAAGAATATCGGTATGGGATGCGGGTCGAGAGCCGGAAAGAAAGACCAGCACTGCAACGGAAAGCCTGTTATCAATCAGGATGCATGCAGGGGGTGTAAGAGGTGCATGCGCGAATGTGCGAATGACGGTCTTGTTTTTGACAAAGGGCGAAAGAAGATGTCCATCAACCAAGACAACTGTGTAGGTTGCGGACGCTGCATTGGGGCATGTAATTTTGATGCAATCGGCTTTGCCCAAGATGCGGCAATCAAAGAGCTGAATTGCCGGATGGCTGAATATACGAAAGCCGTAGTTTATGGCAGGCCAAACTTCCATATCTCGTTGGTGTGCGATGTCTCGCCGACTTGTGATTGCCATTCGGGCAATGACACTCCGATTATACCCGATGTGGGCATGTTCGCATCTTTCGACCCGTTGGCTTTAGACCAGGCATGTGTAGACGCTTGTTTGAAACAGACTCCTTTGCCCGATAGCCAGTTGGCGGATGAAATGGCAAGTCCTCATTTTCATGACCATCATGACCATTTCGACAATACCAATCCGAACGCGGAATATAAAACGTGTTTGGCTCATGCTGAAAAAATCGGGTTGGGCAACCGTGATTATGAATTGGTACGTGTAAGATAGCTCCTGATACATATCGTTTAGCTGATTTATACTATGCGCAATATAGATTTGTGCATTTTGTTGATGCTATCATAGAACACAGACTACACAAGAATACACAGAAGGAAAATATAAAAATCTGTGTTCGTCTGTGCCTTTCCGTGTCTTCTGTGTCCTATTAAAATACACAATTTCATACCGCGCATGGTATAAAAGGTTGTCGTTATTATCTTCTTGCTTCAACGCACGCAGATAGCTTCGTCTGGTGTAAGATTAATAATCTTACAGCAGATGAACCTATATGTGTCGGCGCATCTATCTGTGGGACTTTTTCCAGAATCAGACAATCTTATTCGAAAGTATACAACTCTGAAGGCAGCGTGCGCTTTAGTGCGCAAAGTTGTATATCGCGTCCTGCTACGATGCCTTGTTCGCGCAAGGCAAGCTCTACGGTCTTGTATGCAAGTTCCGGATGGTTGTTGTCTTTGCTTAGATGGCAAAGCCAAAGTACCTTCAGGTGGGAAGGAAAGTGCTCGGCAATAAACTGGGCTGCCTCACGGTTGCTCATGTGTCCGTTTGGCCCGGCGATACGTGCTTTCAGATAAGGGGGATAAGGTCCCATCTGCAGCATGGCATCATCGTAATTGGCTTCCAGAATCAGGTAATCGGCACGTTCGATGTATGAAGCAGCTGTAGGGGTAATGTGGCCCATATCGGTAAGAAAGGCGAAAGTCTTGTCGCCTGTTTCTATGCAATAACCCACATTGTCAGTACCGTCATGAGGCACCTCGAAGCAGGTTATGGTGAAATCACCCAGGCTGATAGTTTTTTCTTTTTCTATCAGACGGATGCAGTCTGCCGAAAGTTTTTCGGTCATGCAGTAGCTGCGCTCCATACCTTTGTGGATAGCCTGTGTGGCATAGACGGGGATATTATACCGTTTGGCAAGGTTGCCTACAGCTTTTATATGGTCGGCATGGTCGTGTGTGATAAAGATGGCGTGGATGCACTGCATGTCAATGTTGTAATCCTTGAATATTTTCTTTACAGTGCGGATGCCTACTCCGGCATCTATTAATATACTGCATGTCTCGGTGGCAAGATAATAACAGTTTCCGCTGCTTCCGCTACCTAAGCTCATAAATTGTACCTTCATGTTCTTTCTGTCTTTTTGTTTTTAGGAGCGGACAAAGATACGAAAAAGAAAGAAGCCCGCCAAATAGCGGGCTTTCTCATGCAAAATCTGATTTATGAAGAACGATTAGAAATTGAAATAATTCTTTGCGTTGTTATAGCAAATATCTTCTACCATTTGCTGGATGCGCGGCATTTCTGATTCCGGGAGTTCTCCGTTTTCAACATCATTGCCTAACAAATTACATAATGTGCGGCGGAAGTATTCATGACGCGGATAAGACAGGAATGAACGTGAGTCTGTAAGCATACCTACAAAGCGGCTCAACAAGCCCAGCAGTGAAAGCGCGTTCATCTGCTTTTCCATACCGTCTTTCTGATCGAGGAACCACCAGCCCGAACCGAACTGAATCTTGCCCGGTACCGAACCGTCCTGGAAGTTGCCCAGCATGGTAGCAACGACTTCATTCGCGCATGGATTCAGGTTGTACAGGATGGTTTTAGTCAGTTTGCCTTCAGAGTTCAAACGGTCGAGGAATTTCGACATTGATTTGGCTGTGTTGAATTCACCGATAGAGTCAAAACCGGTATCCGGTCCCAATAACTTGAACATCTTGCTGTTGTTGTCGCGGATAGCTCCGTAGTGATATTGTTGTGCCCAACCGGTTTCCCAGTCCATTTCGGCAAAGATAACCAACATAGCCGACTTGAACTTCAGGATTTCATCTTTTGTCAATTCCGTGCCGCCGTATACTTTATTGAATATCGCACGGATTTCAGCATCTGTATAGTCTTCAGCATAGAATTCTTCGATTCCGTGGTCTGACAATCTACATCCTTGTTCTGCAAAGAATGCATGACGTTTGCGCAAAGCGTCAATCATGTCATCGAACGAAGAAATGTTTACGCCGCTCACTTCCGCCAGTTTTTCGATGTAAGCACGATAGTTGGCTGCAGATTCTACAGCCATGGCCTTATCGGGACGCCAAGCCGGAAGCATCTTGATTTCAAAGCCGCTTTCGCGTGTTGCGATATGATATTCCAAAGAATCTACAGGGTCGTCTGTCGTACATACGGTCTCTACGTGGTAGCGGCGCATCAAGTTGCGTGCAGAGTATTCAGGAGTAGCCAATTTGGCATTACATTCTTCGAATATTTCACGTGCGGTAGAGGGGTTCAGGATTTTATCGATACCGAAAGCGGTTTTCAGTTCCAGGTGAGTCCAATGATACAAGGGGTTACGGAATGTGTAAGGAACAGTTTCTGCCCACTTCTCGAATTTTTCCCAATCTGTGGTGTCTTTTCCGGTACAATAGCGTTCGTCTACACCATTGCTACGCATAGCACGCCATTTATAGTGGTCACCGCCCAGCCAGATTTCTGTGATTGACTTGAATTGATAATCATCGGCTACCATTTTCGGAATCAAATGGCAATGGTAATCGATAATAGGCATCTTGGCAGCGTGGTTGTGGTATAATTCCTGTGCAGTTTCTGTTTTCAACAGGAAATTTTCGTCCATAAATTTTTTCATATAAGTTTTCTTTTTGGTTTATGTTTTTTGTTAGGTATTTTCACTTTTTCTAATTGCTGGAACGATTTTTTATGCTGAACAACACAAATATCGTTTTATTCTCCGTTATCGAACACGAAAATAGAAATTTTATTTGGAATAACAAAATATTTCGTATATTTGCAGCGAATATTTAGTAAAATTAATCACTTCGTTGATGGGCAGGTTATGTGCTAGATAAATATTTTTTACCATTTGTGAAGGTGATTTGAACTTGAATATGTATTGTATGCAACAGTAAACCTAAAAATAAATACAAAGTATGAGACCGTTAAACAAAGAAAATGCGAACAAGCCTGTTCGTCCTGAAAGAATCATTCAATTTGGTGAAGGTAACTTTTTACGTGCGTTTGTCGACTGGATTGTTTATAATATGGACCAGAAGACAGATTTCAATAGCAGTGTAGTCATTGTGCAGCCTTTGGGTAAAGGTATGATTGATACGCTGAACAATCAAGACTGTTTGTATCACGTTAATTTGCAGGGACTTGATAAAGGTCAGGTGGTGAATAGTCTGACATTGATTGATGTAGTAAGCCGTGCATTGAATCCATACAGTCAATTTGACGAGTTTATGAAACTTGCCGAGCAGCCTGAGATGCGTTTTGTGATTTCGAATACTACCGAAGCAGGTATTGCTTTCGACCCTTCGTGCAAACTGGATGATGCTCCTGCTGCTTCTTATCCGGGTAAACTGACCCAATTGCTGTATCATCGTTTTAAGACATTCAATGGTGATATGTCAAAAGGTTTGATTATTTTCCCTTGCGAATTGATTTTCTTGAACGGGCATAAGCTGAAAGAAACCATTTATCAGTATATTGAATTGTGGAATTTGGGCGAGGATTTCAAGAATTGGTTCGAAAAAGCCTGCGGTGTATATGCTACTTTGGTAGACCGTATCGTTCCGGGATTCCCGCGCAAGGAAATTGATGCTATCAAAGAAAAACTGCAATATGATGATAACATGGTGGTACAGGGTGAAATTTTCCATTTGTGGGTAATCGAGGCACCGCAAGAAGTGGCAAAAGAATTCCCTGCAGACAAGGCAGGTCTGAATGTATTGTTCGTTCCGTCTGAAGCTCCGTATCATGAAAGAAAAGTTACGTTGCTGAACGGTCCGCATACCGTATTGTCACCGGTTGCATATCTGTCGGGAGTAAATATTGTCCGCGACGCTTGCCAGCATCCGGTTATCGGCAAGTTCATCCACAAGGTGATGTTTGACGAACTGATGGAAACCTTGAATTTGCCGAAGGCTGAATTGGAACAATTCGCTCATGATGTACTGGAACGCTTCAACAATCCGTTCGTTGACCATCAAGTGACCTCTATCATGCTGAACTCATTCCCGAAATACCAGACTCGTGACCTGCCTGGCTTGAAGGTATATTTGGAACGTAAGGGTGAACTTCCGAAAGGCTTGGTATTGGGACTGGCTGCTATCATTACTTATTATAAAGGCGGCGTACGCGAAGACGGTGCTGAAATCGTTCCGAATGATGCTCCGGAAATCATGGATTTGCTGAAGCAGCTGTGGGCGACTGGCGATACACAAAAGATTGCTGAAGGTGTATTGGCGGCACAGTCTATTTGGGGCGAAGATTTGAATCAGATTCCGGGATTGACCGCAGCCGTAAAAGCTGATTTGGACAGCATTCAGGAAAAAGGTATGTTGGAAACTGTGAAGTCGATTCTGTAATAGTGCCTTAACTTAATTGTTAGAAATTCCATGTGGGGGAGGGAAGTGATTTTTACTTCCCTTCTTTTTTATGGGTCCAAGTTTCTTAGTTCCTATGTTTGTAATGTGCTAGCAAAATAGCATAAAGCCAAGAGAATTATTAAATTTGTAAATGAAAGAAATAACTTAATAAAACCTATGACTTTATGCG
>NZ_NFJG01000126.1:0-12051 GCF_002159755.1 Bacteroides sp. An269 | reverse complement strand
ACTTTGTTAATTGTCATTTGTCATTTGTCATTGTCACGATAATACAAGCATAGAAATAACATTTTCACATCTTATATAATTCTCATTTTCAGCAATATAGATAGAAAAAACGATAATCAGTTAACAGATTTTTACGCCCACCTGTTCCAAATCCATTGCCGTATGGAAAAAATTTCTTACCTTTGCAGAGGAGAGAGGGAGGAACATAATTATACCATGCGGACATTCATCTAAGACAAACCACTGATTATGACAAACAAAGACATAACTTGCTTCGTCGCCTGTTGCGGAGGGGCAACACCTGGTGATATCATTGAAGGGCTTCCAGACGCAAAGATACAGACAATCTCCCTGCAAGACAATACCGATACCTGCCGGCTTATAGCTGCCCAAAGCCATACCCCCTATACTCTAATATGCCGCACCAGGCATCACATCCGGCTAGGGTACAGAGCTTTGGAGCGTATGGAAGATTACTTGTCTGCTCCTGAGTGCGGCATGGTATATGCCGACCGTTACGAAGAGACCAAAGAAGGAATATACCCACATCCGGTCATCGATTACCAGCCGGGAAGTGTACGGGATGACTTCGACTTCGGCTCGCTTGTGATGTACCGCACCGAAGCCTTCAGACAAGCTACAGCCGAAATCAGTGTAGAGCCTGCGTATACCCATTCGGCAAGCTACGCCCTCCGGCTGGCATTGTCGCGCAGGTACTCCCTGACTCATATCAGCGAATATCTTTATACAGAAACCGAAACAGATACACGTCATTCGGGCGAAAAACAATTCGATTACGTCGACCCGCGTAACCGGGACATACAATTGGAACGGGAAGCCGTCTTTACCCGATACCTGAAAAAGACAGGAGCATACCTGCCTCCGCCGAAGCGGAATATCGATTTGCAGAAAGGCTCGTTTCCCTGTGAAGCATCGGTCATCATCCCCGTGCGCAACCGCGTGCGGACCATCGACGATGCCATCCGTTCCGCATTGGCACAAGAAACGACATTCGATTACAACCTGATAATCGTAGACAATCATTCTACCGACGGAACAACCGAAGTCATCCGCCAGTATGCCGGAGAAAAGAAAGTAGTCCACATCATCCCCGAACGCACCGACTTGGGTATCGGTGGATGCTGGGACTTGGCCATACGCGATGCACGATGCGGACGGTTTGCCGTCCAACTGGACAGCGACGACCTGTATAGTACGCCCGGCACCTTACAGGCTATTATCGACAAATTCCATGCAGGACAATGCGCTATGGTCATCGGTTCCTACCGCATGACCGACTTTAAACTGCAGGGCTTGCCGCCCGGCGTAATAGACCACCGCGAGTGGACCGATGCCAACGGGCACAACAACGCCCTCCGTATCAACGGGTTGGGAGCACCGCGTGCCTTCTACACCCCCTTGCTGCGCCAGATAGGCATACCCAACGTAAGCTATGGAGAAGACTATGCACTGGGACTGGCATTCTCGCGCCAATACCCTATCGGGCGTATCTACGACGTGCTTTACCTGTGCCGCCGCTGGGATGGAAACTCGGATGCCAACCTGAGCATCGAGAAAGTAAACCGCAACAATGCTTATAAAGACAGCCTGCGCACACTGGAGCTTTCCTGCCGCCGTGCCCTTATGACTCCAGAAAAAGAAACACCCGGCGAACATTTCCTGAAGCACCAGCTGGCCCACTGGGCACTGGCCCGCACAAATCATGAAGCACTCTGCCACATCCAGACCCGCCGCCTGTGCATCGGGGAAAATACGGTATTTGTCCAGTTCAATCCCGCCCGCGCGGTCTCGACCTGTGCCCGGCTGGATAAGACAAGCATTGCGGCACGCCCGTGCTTTCTTTGCGACACACACAAGCCCGTCGAGCAAGACTGCATCCCCATCATACTGGATGAGACTTTCCAGCTTCGCATCAATCCTTATCCCATCCTGCCTGCCCACCTCACTGTTTCCAGCGAACGGCACCAGCCCCAAACCCTTGCGGGAAAAACCGGACGCCAGCTGCCAGGCAAACTGACCGACTGGCTGGAGAAACACTTCGCATCGGGGTATGCTTTGTTCTACAACGGAGCCAAATGCGGCGCATCAGCTCCCGACCATTTCCATTTTCAGGCAGCACGTATGCAAGACATACCGCTCATCATGCAGTGGGACCGGCTGATGGAAACCGCCACCCTTACAGGACAAGCCACTTTACCAGGCGGGGGAACATGTCAGGAATACCGCATCAACGGATACCTCTGCCCCATCGAGGCATTCGTGTCCGACTCTGCCCCTGTATCAGATGCAGATTTGATAGATGCTTATCTGCACACGTTGCCATCGCACCCGGACGAAGACGAACCACGTTACAACCTGTTTGCATGGAATGACCCGAAAAGAGGGTTCACCGTAGCGTATCTCCCACGTGATAAGCACCGTCCGTCCTGCTATACGGCATATGGGGGTGAGCAACGCCTTGTAAGCCCCGGCGCCCTTGACATGGCGGGACTGATAGTAACCCCCCGGAAAGAAGACTTCGAAAGTCTGACCGCGGAAGAGATAAAAGAGATATACGATGAAGTAAGTTTATGACTCAGTAACCAAAAGACAAGAACGAAGTAACAAAAGTGACGAGTCAACTAAAAAAAGCACAACAATGAAAGAACCCGAAATAAGCGTGGGCATCCTCAATGCCCCCCAAATACATTTCAACCTCAACAGACGTTACCTTGCCAAAGGTGAAAGCGTAGACGGAGAACAAACCGTATGCTTCGACGAAGGAGGCATCTTGTGGAACGGTAACGTGTACCGCGAGCTGACCTTTACCCCACTGGAAGACGATGCGTCATTCTCCCTGTACGACGTAACCATCGGCATCAATTTTCATTGGGAACGACAGGAAACCCAGCGTTTTACCGGCATGCTGAAACTGGTGGTGGATGAAGGAGGCATAACCGCCATCAATATCCTCCCAGCCGAAGAGTATCTCATCAGCGTCATCTCTTCGGAAATGAACACCACCTCTTCGACCGAATTTCTTAAAGCACACGCCGTCATCTCCCGAAGCTGGCTATTGGCACAAATAGAAAAGCGGAAAGCACTGAGCAAAAAAGACAACGGATTCTTTCCATTCATCAAAACCGAAACCGAATACATCCGCTGGTACGACCGCGAAGACCATACCATCTTCGACGTATGCGCCGACGACCATTGCCAGCGCTATCAGGGCATCACCAAAGCATCCAGCCGGAGGGTGGAAGAAGCGGTGAAAGCCACACGCGGACAAGTATTAATGTATAAAAACGCCATCTGCGATGCCCGCTTCTCGAAATGTTGCGGAGGAGCGACCGAAGAGTTCGGCACCTGCTGGGAAAACAGGCAATACCCCTACCTGCATGCCGTGCGTGATGCAGCCGGAGAAACGTCCTTACCCGACCTGACCTGTGAAGAAGAAGCTGAAAAATGGATACGCTCTGAACCGGATAGTTTTTGCCATACACACGACAAGAACATCATCCGGCAGATACTGAACAATTACGACCAGGAAACCACCGACTTCTACCGCTGGAAAGTGCGTTACACCCAAGCCGAACTGGCTGAACTGATTCACTCGAAAACCAAGTACGATTACGGGAAAATCCTCGACCTCATCCCCATAGAACGCGGCAAGTCGGGACGTATCTGCAAACTGAAAATCGTAGGTTCGGAAAAGACGCTGATTATTGGTAAAGAACTGGAAATACGTCGCACGCTCTCGCCTACCCACCTGTTCAGTTCTGCTTTCGTAGTAGACAAAGGAGAAACCACCGACGGGGTACCCGCCTGGTTCCAACTGACCGGTGCAGGATGGGGACACGGTGTAGGCTTGTGCCAGATAGGGGCAGCCGTGATGGGCGAACAGGGTTTCAGCTACAACGATATCCTGCTACATTATTACAGGAATGCGGAGATAAGAAAACTGTATTAAATAAGACAAACAATCCTATTTCCGAATTTGGTTCTATTTTGGCTTTATTTTCACTTTATATGTTACTTTGAATTGGAAAGCGGGAACAAGTCCATCTATCTTGATATTTACCACGAGAGAAAGATACACTATGAATTTTTGAAACTCTATCTCGTGCGGGAGAACTCTGTGGAAACCAAGGCACCAGATGAACCTATGCCCCCGCACAGCCATCCGCATTAAGAACATGCTGGAGCAGCTTCCGCTATTGAAATAAGGATTGGTATCTGTTGTTGTGATACACAAAAGAGCCGCGGTATGTAAGTGTACATCCTTACATGCTGCGGCTCTTGCCAACTCCGTTTATTATCACACTTACCCGAAGATGTCCCGCAATTCCTTGTTGCTCAGTTTGCCTATCCAGCTTTCGCCGCTTGCCACGGTCATATCCGCCAAGTGTTTCTTCTGCTGGATCATGTCGTTGATGCGTTCCTCAAAAGTGTCTTTGGTGATGAAACGGTGCACCATGACGTTCCGTTGCTGCCCGATGCGGTAGGCGCGGTCGGTAGCTTGGGCTTCCACAGCCGGATTCCACCACAGGTCATAGTGGATGACATGCGAGGCAGCGGTGAGGTTCAGCCCCGTCCCGGCTGCCTTAAGCGAGAGGATGAAGATCTTGTCGCTCCGGAGGTTTTGGAAACGCTCCACCATTTCCTGACGTTGCTTTACACTGCATCCGCCGTGATAGAACAAGGGACGTTGTCCCAACCGCTCTTCGATGAAGTGCACCAGCAAGTCGCCCATTTCGCGGAACTGGGTGAACACAAGCACTTTTTCGCCATTCGCCACAATGCCTTCCAAGCGGTCCAACAGCATCTCCGCCTTGCCGGACAATTCAATGCGGGCATCGCCGTTCTTGAGGAACTGCGCCGGGTGGTTGCAGATTTGCTTCAAGGCAAGAATCATTTGCAGGATAAGTCCCTGACGCTTGAAAAGGGATTCGTGGTCGGTGGTATCAATCCCTTCGATTTCCGCCATGGCTGCTTCGAGCGTGCGGTGGTAGAGAGCGGCCTGCTCCGAAGTGAGTGCGGCATAATCGTCCAGTTCTATCTTGTCCGGCAGGTCGGAGATGATGCTCTTGTCAGTCTTCATCCGGCGCATCATGAAGGGAGCGGTCACCTTGCGGAAGCGGGCGGCGCAATCGCCGTCGTTGTAGAGTTGGATGGGGTTGACAAACTTCTCCCTAAAGGCTTTCGGCGTATCCAAGTAGCCTTTGTTGGCATACTCCATGATGCTCCAGAACTCGGTGAGGCGGTTCTCTACGGGTGTGCCGCTGAGGGCGATATGTGTCGTGGCGGGAATGCCGCGCACGGCCTTGCTCTGTGCGGTGTCCTGGTTCTTGATGTTTTGCGCTTCGTCAATGAACATCAGCGTCCACGGCAATTTCTTCAGCTTGGCATTGTCCGAGCGCAACACGCCGTAGGTGGTGAGCAGGATGTCGGCATCAAACTGCTTCAGGCTTCGTCCTGTCCCGTGATAGACAAAGAAGGTAAGCGACGGGGCGAAACGGCTGATTTCCGCCTGCCAGTTGGTGAGCAAGCCGGTGGGTACCACTACCAATATACGCCCCTGCTCCAATGCGCCTTCCTCTTTCAATTTCAGCATCAGGGTGATGGCTTGCAAGGTCTTTCCCAATCCCATGTCGTCCGCCAGGATAGAGCCGAAGCCGATGCGGCTGTTGCGGTACATCCACGAGAAGCCGCGTTCCTGGTAAGGGCGCAGCGTAGCGTTCAATCCGGTGGGGAGCGGGATATGCTCCTGCCGCGTCAGTTCGTCCATCAATTGGCGAACCTCATCAGTCAGATGCACCGGTGCCGATTCGTATTCTCCCGTCAGGGCAGCTTGCAGGATTTGGGCGGAAGTCAGCTTTTCGCCCTGCGCCATGGCGGCTTGCAGCTTTTGCAAGGTTTCCGCATCGGCATAGATATAGCGTTGCTTGAACTTGATAAGCCCGTCGGCCTTCTCCATCAGCTTCATAAATTCTTCCAAGGGGACAAGTTCCTTGCCCAGCGCGACTTCCCAATCGAAGGCAAAAAGGTCTGCCAGGCTGAGAAAGCCTTTGTCCGAACCGGCTTTCCGTTTGATGGAAAGTGATGCCTTGGGACGGATGAGTTGTCCCAATGATTTAGGCATGAATACCTTGATGTCGAGCATCCGTACGGCAGGGATGACTTGCAGCAGGAAAGGCACAAACGATGCAGCAGTATAATGGACAGGCTTTTTCGCACCGGCGTTGATATAGCTCCCCACTTCCTTCACCAGCCCGGAGATGAGCGTAAAACTCCTCAGGATACGCAGTCGCTCACGGTCGTATTCCAGCGAATCCAACACTTCGCATAGGGGTACGGTCTGCGGCTCCGGCTTTCGCTTGTCCTCCACGCCGATATGCAGGTCGAAGCCTCCCCGGCGACTCTCTTTCACGCTGAACACCGGGCGGTAGTCCGATGCCGTCAGGGTATAGGAAGCCGTCCACGAGCGGATGCCGCCGGGTGTCTCTTTTTCGCCCACTCCGTCGAAGGGCATGCGTTCTCCCTTGAAGAAGAACGGGAGGAGCGGCATACGGTCGCAACTGCCCGACAAGTATTTGACCAACGTCCCGAGGAAATACGATACCAGCCACTCCGCCGGATGCTCCACGGGTTTTGCTGCGGAACGTGCCGTAGGTTTCACCTTGACGAGCGAAGCCGGAACGAGTCCTTCGAGTGCCTCCACCAGTTCTTTGGCTTGTGCATCGATGTAGGCGGGCATCCAACGCACCAGGTATTTCTTGTCCGACAATTGGAGCAACTGTGGAGCCACCGCTCCCTTGTCCAACAAGTGCAGCGCACAGAAAAGAGTTTGGTATAGGACAATGACCGTCGGATGATAATCGGGCAGGAAATCGGGATGGATATGCAGCAAGGCATGAGGCAACGTGCGCTCGTTGTAGGCAACCTTTCCTTCTATCGTCCAATCATACCGGTAATCAAAGCAAAGGCTTATCGCATCGTCCACACCGATGCTTTCCGGCAGTTTGGAAAATGCGATAGGAAACATTTCTTCCCTCCCCAGCTTTCCGGTGAAGAAACGCTGCACGTTCTTTCTCACACGGCGCAATTCCGCCACATATCCTTCCTTGAAATTGCCTTGGGGTGCAAAAGGCGGCTTGTCGGGCAGAAGCATCAGCAGGGCATCAGACCGGTCAGCCAGCTTGGAAAAGTCGATGCGGCGGAATGCCGGGACTTCCGTTCCTGCATCTTTAGCAGGCAGGGTCGTCACGAGGTCTTTCAAGGCGGGCACTTCCACCTCCTGCCGCACGTTGTCCACTTCAATGCCCCGTTTCTTCAATTCTTTCAGAAGGTCGAACCCGTGCATTTGGAACACGATGAAAGGATTGTTGTCAATCTCCCGGCTGAACATATAGACCACGGCTGCCAGATGTTTGCAAGGCACCGCCCAATCGGGACAACTGCAATCCATCTCCAAGTCATCCCACCGTTCGGGGAATATCTTCAAGCCGCAGGAGCGGGCGATGTCCAGCACCTCCGGGTCCAATTCCCGGTTGAGTAAGCCTGAAATAATTCCCGGTCGGGCAACCAGCCTGTCCATCAGCTTGTCCACCTGCCTGGCGGAAAACTTCGGGACGATGATTTTAACGCGGTAAGGCCGCGGACGGCTGCCTTGCACCTTGGCGCTGATGACGTTATCTTGCAACTGTATTTCTCGGACGGAACCATTGCGGGCATACCGTGCGCCGCGGGGGATGCGGTTCTCATAATCAATGTGGGTCAGCGAGCGCAACCATTCGTTGCCCCACCATGTATTGCCAAACTGTTGTGCCATATATGAATCGTGGTATAATTTTTTTCGTGGTATAATTTTTTTGTTGCAAAGATAACTTTTTCGTAGGACAAATTATAGAAAATACGAACTTAAGACTTGATAAACCCGGCTATATCCCATCCATGTTTACCGTGGCATCAATGATTCCCGGTAAGCCTTCGGCGACATGCCCAGATGTTTGGTCACGTACCGGCTGAAATAAGAGAGCGTCGTGAAGTTCATTTCCTCTGCAATCTGTACGATGGAAAGGTCGGGATTGTTGAGATATTCCTTTATCATCGGGACGGTGTAGCGGTCGATGTAATAAGTGACGCTCTTGCCCGTCTGCCGCTTTACGGTATTGGATAGGTACTTGACGGTCACGTTCAGTTGTTCGGCATAATAAGCGACTTCCCTGTATTTCTTGCTGCGTCCGCTTTCCAGCAACGCCATCAGTTCCTTCACGACATACATGCTCCTGTCCGTGGCAAATATCGGAGTACGGTTCTTGGCGTGGAAATAAAACAGGTCATAAATAAGCGGAAGGGCCAGCCCGCCTATCAGCTCGCGGTAAAACAGATGGCCGGTATCGGCGATGCGGTCGCGGATATGGTGTATGTCGCGCACCAACGTCTCCGCATCCTCTTCCGATAAGGGGATGACAGGGTTGTCGTACAGACTGATACTGCCTCCTATACCATAATTATTCGCCGGAAGCTGGTTGGAGAGGAAATCATGCGGGGCTGCCAAGACTTCCACTTTCAAATCTTCGCTCTGACCGACTATATGCACTTGCTGGGGCGCATTGATGACCACAGCGTCATGCTTCTTCACATGAAACGGACGGCCGTCGTAAGTAAAGAAGCCTTCTCCCTGCAGGCACACCATGTGCACGCACCAACCCCGCAGCTTGACCGACCCTATCAGTTGGAACAGGGTGGAATATACGATTTTCAGTTCTTTATCCTTTGCCATGCCGCAAAATTAGGGCATTATCCGGAGAGCGCCAAACGATTTGTGCTTTTGGTGAAACATTAGATACCTTTTGTGAAACATGGAGAGCGTAAAAGCGGCGTAACTTTGCACCGTAATCAGAAACGAAAAGGACAATGGCATCTAAACCCACCTCGGACATGAGGGTCTCTCAGTGCCGGACTTAGGTTTCTAAACATTTGCCGCCGTTATCTCCGACAACACTAATCCGGCAGGAGAAGCACTATCGGAGGCTCCGACAACGCCAATCCGTCAGGAGAAGTGCTATCGGAGACAAAAACAAGAATAATTTGAAAAACGAATAACAGGAAAGCATCAAAATAATAATAACCCCATAAAAACAACGAGTTATGCAAACAGTAACATTAAACAACGGAGTAAAGATGCCGGCAATAGGGTTCGGCGTTTTCCAAGTTCCGGTCGAAGACACGGAACGCATCGTGAGCGAAGCATTGGAAACTGGTTATCGGATGATAGATACGGCAGCTTCCTATTTCAATGAAGAGCAGGTGGGCAATGCCATTCGTCGGAGTGGATTGAAACAGGAGGATATTTTCGTGACCACCAAGCTGTGGGTGCAGGATTACGAGTATGATGATGCCCTGCGTGCTTTCGACCGTTCGATGAAGCTGTTGGGGCTGGACTATCTCGACCTATACCTGCTGCACAAGCCCTACGGGAACTACTATGCCGCATGGCGTGCCGCCGAACGCTTGTACAAAGAGGGACGCATCCGTGCCATTGGCGTGACGAGCTTCAGCAACGAGCGTCTACAAGACCTTTTCCTGCACAACGAGGTAAAGCCTGCCGTCAATCAGTTGGAAACGCATCCTTTCTTCCAACAAAAGGAAGCCAACGCTTTCTTGCAGCGGGAAGGCATCCAGCATGAGGCATGGGCGCCGTTCGCCGAAGGGCAGAACGACATCTTCCATAATCCTTTACTGAAGGCGATTGCTGAACACCACGGCAAGACCGTGGGGCAAGTCATCTTGCGTTGGCTAAATCAGCGGAACGTGGTCATTATCCCTAAGACAGTGCGCAAGGAGCGCATGGTGGAGAACTTCAACATCTTCGACTTCACGCTGACGGACGAGGAAATGCAAAGTATCGCCACGCTGGACACAGGCAAAAGTCCTATCTATGACGACATGGACTTGCAGACAACCAAGTTTATCGGAACATTGAAAATACACAATTAAAACAACAGAACATGAAGAAAAGAATGATTGGCAATCTCGAAGTATCCGAGATTGGTATGGGCTGCATGGGATTTTCCCACGGCTACGGACAAGTGCCCGAAGAGGCATACAGTATTGAGGCTATCCGCAAGGCATACGAGGCAGGCTGCACCTTCTTCGACACGGCGGAGGTGTATGGTGACGTGGTTTTCTTTCCCGGACACAACGAATTGTTGGTGGGCAAGGCTGTCGCCCCGTTCCGCAAGGACATCGTGCTTGCCACCAAGATGTTCCTCCACGAATCGGAGATTGCGGACGGCACAAGTATCTACGATGCCACGTGCAAGCATTTGGAGCAATCGATGAAGAACTTGCAGACGGACTACATCGACCTCTACTACCTGCATCGCGTCAATGAACACGTTTCGTTTGAGGAAATAGCTGCTGCAATGGGGCGGCTCATCAAAGAGGGCGTTATCCGAGCTTGGGGTATGTCGCAGGTGGATGTGAATATATTGGCAAAGGCACATGCCGTGACTCCCGTTGCCGCCGTGCAGAACCTCTATTCCATGCTGGAACGCGACTGCGAGAAGGAGATATTCCCGTACTGTCTGGAGCACAACATCGGCGTAGTGCCTTTCTCCCCGATAGCCAGCGGCTTCCTTTCCGGCAAGATTAAGGCGGATACGCAGTTCGAGGCGGTGGACGATGTACGCAAATTCGTGCCTCAGTTGAGCCGCGAGAACATCATCGCCAACCAGCCCGTGCTTGATATCCTTGCCGAATACTCGGCGAAGAAGCACGCCACCAACGCGCAGATTTCCCTTGCATGGATGCTCCACAAATATCCCAACGTGGTGCCCATCCCCGGCTCGAAGAATCAGGAACGTATCTTGGAAAACCTCGGTGCTGCCGATGTGGAACTGACCGATGAGGAGTTCCGTGCGCTGGAAGCTGCCCTTGATGCCTGCACCATCCACGGGCATCGCGGACATGTGGAAACAGAACAGGCTAACTTTGGTAACAACTGGAAGAGAGCAAACAAATAAGATATTAAATCGCAATAACCCCATAAAAACAACGAGTTATGCAAACAGTCAAATTATCAAACGGCATAGAAATGCCGATTTTAGGTTATGGTGTATATCAGGTAACTCCTGAAGAGTGTGAACGCTGCGTGTCGGATGCCTTGAGCGTGGGCTACCGGATGATAGACACGGCGCAGGCTTACTACAACGAGGAGGGCGTGGGCCGTGCGGTGAAGAAGAGCGGCATCCCGCGCGAGGAACTGTTCCTTGTGACAAAGGTGTGGATATCCAACGCCGGGTATGAGAAGGCAAAGGCTTCCATCGACGAATCCCTCCGCAAGTTGCAGACCGACTACATCGACCTGTTGCTCATCCATCAGCCTTTCAACGACTACTACGGCACCTACCGCGCCATGGAAGAAGCGTACAAGGCAGGCAAGCTCCGTGCCATCGGCGTATCGAACTTCTACCCCGACCGTTTCATCGACTTGGCAGAGTTCTGCGACATCAAGCCGATGGTGAACCAGGTGGAAACGCATGTGTTCAACCAGCAACGCCAGCCGCAGGAAATCATGAAAGAGTACGGCACGCAAATCATGTCGTGGGGGCCGTTCGCCGAAGGACGTAACGACTTCTTCACTAACCCCGTGCTGAAAGCCATTGGCGAAAAATACGGTAAGTCTGTGGCACAGACCGCCCTGCGCTTCCTCATCCAGCGCGATGTGGTAGTCATTCCGAAGTCCACACACAAGGAACGCATGGAGCAGAACCTCGATGTATTCGACTTCTCCCTCTCTGCTGAGGATATGGAGGCTATTGGCAAATTAGACAAGGGCGAAAGCCTGTTCTTCTCGCACTATGCCCCCGAGACGGTAAAGTGGCTGACGAGCTTCGGAAAGTAAAGCATGGATACGTAAAAAGAAATAGGGACTTAGAAGCTGTTTTGAATTTCTCCAAAAAGTTTTTCTTGGCTTGATGTGTTCGTTTTCGTGTGTGCTTTGGGCGATTTTTTGGTCCTTTCCGCTTCTGTTCTTCGTCAGAT
>NZ_NFJG01000125.1:0-12079 GCF_002159755.1 Bacteroides sp. An269 | reverse complement strand
TTTATCGTGCGATGATTTGGGATGAGTTTTTGAGGCATTTTCGCTTTTGTGATGAGGAAGATAGCGGGCTATCTGACGAAGAACAGGAGCGGAAAGGACCAAAAAATCGTCCAAAGCACACACGAAAACGGATACATCAAGCCAAGAAAAACTTTTTGGAAAAATTCAAAACAGCTTCTTAGAAACTGCTTTGGATTTATCGTGTGTTGATTGGGGAGGAGAGACGCAAAATCTTGTGTCTTTACTATGAGGAAGATAGTGGGGGTATCTGACGAAGAACAGAAACGGAAAGGACCCCCAAATTACCTAGAGCACACACGAAAACGAATACATCAAGATGAGAAAAACTTTTTGGAGAAATTCGAAATAGTTTTTTACCATATTTGTATGCCGATTCAAGGATTATGATAAAACCAGGGAGAGTGGTTGGCTATAACTCCCAAACGCATTAACGGAAAAATAGAATAAAGAATGAGAATCATCGGAAATTTATTGTGGTGGCTCTTTGGCGGACTGGAAGCCGCAATCGGATATTTTACAGGCAGCCTGGCTATTGCCTGTACCATCATCGGTATACCGGTTGCCTTGCAAACATTCAAGATTGGGCTGCTCTGCCTGTGGCCTTTCGGTGCAGAAGTAAAGGATACGGAATCACCTACGGGATGCATTCGTATCCCACTCAACCTGTTATGGATTATTTTCGGTGGGCTAATGGCATGGATTATGCACATTTTCTTTGGCTTATTGCTTTTCATCACTATTATCGGCATCCCTTTTGCCAAACAACATTTCAAGATGGCAAAGTTATCCTTGGCGCCGTTTGGCAAAGATGTGTCACTCAATCTATGAATACAATGATGGATTTAACATTACTTACCGAAAAAGTTCGCGCTGTGGCTATCGAGGCTGGTGCATTTATTCGTGAAGAACGGAAGAAATTCGACTGGAATGCTGTCGAGAAGAAACACGCACACGACTATGTGTCATACGTAGATAAGGAGTCAGAGAAACGTCTCGTATCCAGTCTCAATGAATTACTTCCAGAAGCAAGTTTCATTGCAGAAGAAGGAAGTGTGCCTCAAAACGAAAATGCGCCATATTGTTGGCTGGTTGACCCGCTGGACGGCACCACTAACTTCATTCACAACAATGCTCCCTATTGCGTCAGCATTGCTTTGCGTGACCAAAAGGAATTGCTACTGGGCGTGGTTTACGAAATCACACATGACGAATGTTATTGGACCTGCAAAGGATCCGCTTCGTACTTGAACGGAAACAAGATACACGTGTCACAAGTAAACGCATTGGAAGATGCTTTTATTGCCTTAGGCTTTCCTTACGACTCGGACGCTTACAAGCCCATAGCCATACATTTGGTCGACCGCCTTTATGGGTACGTAGGAGGATTGCGTCTGATGGGGGCTGCAGCAGTCGAGTTGTGTTATGTGGCAGCTGGACGCTTTGAGGCTCGTATTGAGGCTTTTCTGGGACCGTGGGACATTGCAGCAGGTGCTCTCATCCTGCAAAACGCAGGAGGCCAGGTAACCGACTTCAAGGGAGGAAATACGTACCATTCCGGACGGCAAGTCCTGGCTTCCAACGGTAAAACACACACCGAATTGTTGAATATCCTTGGCGAGTGGTAAAATACTTCCGCTTTGTTGGCTTATTTCCAACTTTTTTTGTATGTTTGTGTCACCAAAAAAGAAAGGACATGAACATATCAGAGATAATAGAGTTTCTGAAACAACTGGCGGCGAACAACAACCGAATTTGGTTTCAGGAACATAAGGCGGAATATTTGCATGTACAGGAAATGTTTAACGAACTGCTTGCCGCGCTTATCGCACGTATCGCTGTGTTCGATAAAAGCGTGGCACATGTCCGTCCGCAAGATTGTACTTACCGCATTTACCGCGACATTCGTTTCTCCTCAGACAAGTCGCCTTACAAGCGGCACATCGGTGGATATATTAATGCCAAAGGCAAAAAATCAAATCATTGTGGTTATTACATCCACTTGGAGCCAGGTAATTGCATGTTGGCAGGAGGTAGCTGGTGTCTGCCGGCAAATGTGCTGAAGGCCGTCCGGCAGTCGGTGTACGACAACATTGACGAATTCCGCGCCATTGTAGAAGCCCCTGCTTTCAGACGGTATTTCCCCGTTATCGGCGAAGAGCACTTGAAAACCCTGCCAAAAGGATTTCCCAAAGACTTTCCTTATCCCCAGTATCTCTGTTGTAAGGATTATTCGGTGTCTTATCGGGTATCAGACAACTTTTTTGAAGTTCCCGATTTTTTGGAACAGACTGCTGAAGTGTTTAGGCAAATGAAGCCTTTTGCTGATTTTACTAACTTTACGATAGACGATTTTGAGTAATTTCTATTATCAAACCTTATAAAACGATACGACTATGGTTGTCGACAAACTGGAAAACATGGAAAAATATGTGTCGTTGAACCCGCTGTTCGCCGATGCATTGGCTTTTTTGAAAGCAACCGACCTAAATGCCCACGAATTGGGCAAAATGACTCTGAAAGAAGGTGAACTCACCGTCAACTTTTCGCAAACCCGTCCAAAAACGAAAGAAGAGGCGAAGCTGGAGACCCACAACAACTTTATCGACATTCAAATCCCGCTTTCGGGAGTGGAGCTGATGGGTTACATGCCGCGCACCGACTTGCCCGAAGAAGAATACAATGCGGAAAAAGATATTACCTTCTATAAGGGCTTGGCACCTGACTACCTGACCGTGAAGCCAGGCATGTTCGCCATTTTCTTTCCTGAAGACGCGCATGCGCCCGGCGTAACCCCCGATGGAGTGAAAAAAATTATCATAAAAGTAAAAGCAAACAGATTAAAAGGCTAATACCATGGACGAAGAATTGAATATCATTAAGAACGACCCTTGGCTGGAACCATACAAGGATGCCATCACAGGCAGACACCAGCATGCCATTGACAAGGAAAAGGAACTGACTGGAAAGAAGACCCTGGCAGACTTCGCTACCGGGCATCTTTATTTTGGACTTCATCACACCGAAAAAGGATGGACTTTTCGCGAGTGGGCTCCCAATGCTACTGCTATCTACCTTATCGGTGATTTCAACGGCTGGCAGGAACAACCCAAGTTCAAATTGAGGAAAGTAAAGAATAGTGGAAACTGGGAAATCAATCTGCCGGAAAAAGCCATGAAGCACGGCGACCTGTACAAGCTGAAAGTGTATTGGGAAGGCGGATGTGGCGAACGCATTCCTGCGTGGGCTACCCGTGTGGTGCAGGATGACGAAACCAAAATATTCAGTGCGCAGGTGTGGAACCCAAGCAAACCTTACAAGTTCAAGAAAAAAGTCTTCAATCCCAATATCTCGCCCCTGATGATTTACGAATGCCACATCGGTATGTCGCAGGACGCTGAGAAAGTGGGCACATACAACGAATTCCGCGAAAATGTGCTTCCGCGTGTGGTAAAAGACGGTTACAACTGTATTCAAGTCATGGCCATTCAGGAACATCCTTATTATGGAAGTTTCGGCTATCACGTATCAAGCTTTTTTGCACCTTCTTCCCGTTTCGGAACGCCTGAAGAACTGAAGCAACTTATCGACACAGCTCACCAAATGGGCGTGGCAGTCATCATGGACATTGTGCACTCTCATGCCGTAAAGAATGAAGTGGAAGGATTGGGCAACTTTGCCGGAGACCCTTGCCAGTATTTCTACCAAGGCGACCGCCGAGAGCATCCGGCTTGGGACTCGCTCTGCTTCGATTATGGAAAGAATGAAGTGCTTCACTTCTTGCTGTCCAATTGTAAGTACTGGCTGGATGAGTTCCATTTTGATGGGTTCCGGTTCGATGGTGTTACTTCGATGCTTTATTACAGCCACGGTCTGGGAGAGGCGTTCTGTAGCTATGAAGATTATTTCAACGGCCATCAGGACGACAATGCTATCTGTTACCTCACATTGGCAAACAAATTGATACATCAGGTGAATCCGCGTGCCATTACTATTGCTGAGGAAGTGTCGGGTATGCCGGGGCTGGCAGCACCCTTCGCCGATGGAGGCTACGGCTTCGACTATCGTATGGCAATGAACATTCCTGACTACTGGATAAAAATCATCAAGGAACGCCGTGATGAGGACTGGAAACCTTCCAGCATGTTTTGGGAAGTAACTAACCGCAGAAAAGATGAGAAGACCATCTCGTACTGCGAAAGTCACGACCAGGCATTAGTGGGTGACAAAACCATTATCTTCCGGTTGATAGACGCGGACATGTACTGGCATTTCCGCATCGGCGATGAAAACGGTACTGTAGAACGGGGTATCGCCCTGCACAAAATGATACGCCTGCTTACGGCATCTACCATTAACGGTGGATACTTGAATTTCATGGGTAATGAGTTCGGTCATCCGGAATGGATTGACTTCCCACGTGAAGGCAATGGTTGGTCGTATAAATATGCCCGCCGTCAGTGGCACCTGGTAGATGACCCAACTTTATGTTACCACTATCTGGGCGATTTCGATGCAGCCATGGTACACCTTATCGAAAGTGTAAAGAACATCCAGAAGACTGATGTCATAGAAGTATGGCACAATGATGGAGACCAAGTATTGGCTTACCGTCGGAAAGACCTGGTATTCGTATTTAATTTCAACCCGACCCGCTCGTTCACCGACTATGGATTTCTGGTTCCGAGAGGCGAATATCATGTGGTGTTGAATACAGACAGTAAGGAATTCGGTGGCTTTGGATTTGCTGATGATACAGTAGCCCATTTCACCTGCGCCGACCCGCTGTACGCGAAAGAAAAGAAAGAATGGCTTAAGCTCTACATTCCTGCCCGTTCGGCTGTAGTACTCAAACGCCAGAAATAAACTAAAGGAGGCGTGTCTGGGCAAGTTCCAAGGCACACCTCCTTATTTTACTAGAACCCCGTAGAGATATGAGTGAATACATCCATACCGCATACAAAAAAACTGCTCGCATACAGACTGTCGTATGCGGTCTTCTTTTTTCTGCATTTAGCTTTACCTACCTATATGTCTTCCAGAGCGATATCCTGGAAGCGTTGCATTTTTCATTAGCTCACGGCAAAACACATTTTGCCCCTTTGGCAAGTGCCATTATCATCACCGTTATTTTATTGTTACTGCGCTGGGGTGTCAACAGCCTGCTAGGCTTGAAGGGTAATGTGCGTGCTTTATCTTATTTTCCTTCCTGCCTTATTTTAGGCGCATTGACCGATGTGGGAAAAGATGTCTACACTGGCGGTTACCATACTTTCTGGGGCTGGATGCTCCCGCTTGTACTGATGATTTACATTGCAGTGGCATATTGGCTGCGCCGTATCTTCCGCAATCAGCTAAATCACGAAAACAATCCTATCATCCTTATGAATTGCAATATACTGATAGTGATAGTACTCTGTTTGATGGCTGCGCTTATCGGAAATACCAATCGTGCTTTCCATCACGAACTGGAAGCCGAACATCATTTACGTTTACGGCAGTATCAGCAAGTCTTAAAGGCAGGAGAAAAATCGCTGGATGCTTCCCGGACGTTAACCGTACTTCGTTCAATAGCTCTCTCTCATACCGGTGAGCTGGGCAAACGCCTTTTTACTTTCCCGCAGCATTACCGATCTGGCGGATTATTTTTTGCCGATGACTCCACTCAGACCTATCGCTATACTAACGATTCCATCTATTACCTGCTAGGCGTACGGCCATATGCAGGCGAAAAGTGGCTGACTTTCTTGCAAAACATCTGCTACAAAGGTACGGGAAAATACACAGCTCTAGATTATTATCTCTCGGCTCTATTGCTCGAAAAAGATTTGGATACGTTTGTTAAAGCTGTGAATGACCTCTATGAAATTGAGGAGGAGCTGCCTCGCCATTACAGCGAAGCCCTGTTGATTTATCGAGACTCACATCCCGAATACCCAGTGCAAATAACCGACAGCACCTTGGTCAAACGTTACATTACATACAGGGAACGTCAAGTTGGATTCACCTCATGCACAGAGGAACGGAATAGAATGCACCGTGAGTTTGGCGACACCTATTGGTGGTACTTCGACTACCAGGAATAACCAGATTCGTACTTGTAGAAATTCAAAATAGTTTCTTAATCCTCAAACAGAGCAATAAGAGAGTATTTTTAATTTTTCCGATAAATTTGTTTAGCGGATATGAATCAATGTATGATTGAAAGGTTCAGTATCTGTTTCAGACTGTCTTCCTTTTACGTTCTCCATTCCAAGAAAGTACGGTTTTGGGACGGAAACTATAAAAGGTAACCATACTATTTTCCGCCACGACAATTTTATCGGCTGTTTTTCAGCCGATAAAATAAAATAATAGTCCGTTAAGAATTCAACATATCGGCTAGGCGGCTTCTGCCACTATGCCAAATAGTTCTTTGATAAGTTTAGCATTAAAAGTTCTGTTCGGTTTCAGACCGGACTTGCTAAAAATTCTTTTGAGCATGTAAATATTACTCAGATAGGCCTTTAGCAGTCCAATGGAAAGCGAGGGATAGTATCGTTGGCGCATGACCTTTGCGGCGTTTACCGAGGCCAGTGAAGCATTGAAAGCGAAGTCAAGTTTCCTCAAGTCTCTTGCCTGACAATCATTGAGTCCGGTAAACTGCTTGGAATCCCGAAAGCAAAACTCGATCTGAAATCTTGTACGGTAGTATTCGGTGATGTCTTTAGCCGACATTTCAAGGTCGGTAGAAAAATAAACCTTGTGCCCTCCCGATTCGGGATAATGGACCACGACTTTGATGTTGCGTTTCATTGCCTTTGAATAGGTCTTGACTGAGTAAGCCCTTCCTCCTTCAATGTCGAGAATCTTGCAACGCTGAAGGTCGAGTTTCTCAAAATCAATCTTCTCGCCTTTGATACGCGGCCGTCCCCGCTTGCCTGTGCGGACACCGTCATGTGCATACCACAAGGCGGCATCATCACGCAGGCGGCTGATGACATGAAATCCCAACAGGCAGGCTTCACCCACGAACTTCGCCTTTGAGAACCAGGCGTCTGCAACGACATAACGTGTTATGCGGAGCAACTTGTCCTTGTATTTGCGGAGTACGTCAAGATACCAGTCCACAAGGTTGTAATCTTCGCCTTGCTTTTCCAGATACGCCTTGTCCGGCGTCTGTTCCGCACGCAGCATCATGCAGTCCCGACTGTCAATGTCGACAATGCCAATGCCGAGAATTTCCAGTCCCCGTTTCACCTGAGAAGCACATCCCGACCAGAACTTGCCGATGCAGTAATTGCAAGTTTCTGATTATCAAATGCTTGGAACTCTAAAAGGTACAGGAGTCTAATTTTTTGTCATTTTTAGTCATTGTAACTCATTGATTATTAATGAGTTATATATTGTCACATTCTTTTTGTAAGACAAAGATAATTGTATTTTGTTGAATTTCAAAGTTTTCCAGCAAATAAGTTACAAGAACGAGGTGTTTTTTATCCTTTTTTTAGTGATATGCCATTTTTATCAATGGCGTGCAATATCATGCAAATAGAATAAGTATTTTGGGGGTGTATTTAAATCTTTGTGAAGTAAGATAATATGAAGACTGATGTTGGTTTGTATCGATTTTTTATATTAATGGATGGACTGATTTTTTGATTTAATGATTATATTGACTACGAGTGCAATAAATTCGATAAAAGAGTATCAGTTTTTGATTTTTGCATAAATGATGTAAATATTGAAATCTAATTTGCAAATATAGATATTTACTTATATATTTGTGGAAAAACAGATTATATGATAGCAGAAATTAGATTTAAGAATATGTTCTCATTCAGAGACGAGGCTATATTAAGTTTTGAAGCTGATAGAAGTAAGGATATGGAGTCATATCATGTTGTCGAATTGGGGGGTGATGTGAGACTATTGAAAGTGGCTGTCATTTATGGAGCAAATGCTTCGGGTAAGAGTAATATTATTAAAGTTTGTGATTTTATCAAGTCATTCATTACTTATACCCCACTTAATAAGGCAGAACAAATTCAAATAGTCCCGTTTCTCCTGAATAAAACAAGTTCGAGGCAGTTATCTGAATATTCGATTTCGTTCTACTTGAAGAATGAGGAAAAAGCAGTTCGTTATGTCTATTCTGTAGCTTTAGACAGGTGGCACGTAGCAAAGGAAAGTCTGATCTATTATCCAAGTCAACAGCCTGCTACTATATTTGAAAGAAATACTGAGAATAACGTATCAGTTATTAAATTTGGACAGAAGATCAAAATGTCGCAATCTGTCAAAGAGGAAATAACATTGAAGTGTTTACATAACATGTCAGTTTTTGCTGCTTATATGCAGGTAAATACACATATTGTAGAATTAGAGGCAGTTCTTCAGTATCTAACCAATCGGGTTATGCCGGCAATTGTGCCTGCATCATCTTTAAGTCGTTATGCCGAAGAATCAATCAAGAATGAGTCTGCAAAAGATTATATTTTGAGATATCTACAGGAAGCTGATTTCAATATTTCAAATATTACTTCCAAAGAACAGGAAACACATAAGGGTTCGATTAATTATACTATGTATCAGCATAAAGTTTCATCTGATGATGGTAACAATGATTATTATGAGTTCCCGGAACTGTTTGAATCGGACGGTACTATCCGTACGTTTGGCTTGGCCGCTCAAGTGCAAAAGATTCTTGAAAGAGATGCTTTTCTTGCAGTTGACGAGATTGAATCCTCTCTTCATCCGAAATTGATAGAATACATCATTGAACGTTTTCTAAAAGAATCAGAGCAAGCCCAGTTGTTGCTCACTACACATTATGATGGACTATTAGGAGAAGAAGATTTGCTTAGGAAAGATAATGTCTGGTTTACTGAAAAGAATCCGGACGGATCAAGTGTGCTGTATCCTCTAACAGATTTTAAAGGATTGAATAGGATTAGTTCTCTCCAAAAGGCATATAAATTTGGTAAATTCGGTGCCGTTCCTAATCTATAATCATGTACTTTTATGAGAAAAGCAAGAAAAAATACAGCGACCAGACAGGTTATTCATATCGTTGGTGAGGGTTTGACTGAATTATTCTATTTCAGTCATTTGAAAAAAATACTTGGTTATAGATATTCTATTTCTCCTCGTTTATTTGAAAACAATAGTATTGAGAAAATAGATAAGAAGATAAAGGAACTTCTAGATGAAGATGTCTTTGTAATATGTGTTTTTGATGCAGATGTTAGCAGGCGTTCTGATGCGGAAAATAAAAAAATGGTGTCGCTCAAAAAGAAATATGAAAATAATCCCAATGTGATTCTCTGTGATAGCTTACAGTCAATAGAATATTGGTTTTTACTACATTTTGAAGATACGTGTCGACATTTTCAAGATTCAGCAGCTACAGAAAGAGCATTAAAGCAATATCTGCCAACATACGATAAAACTCGAAAATACCTTGAGAAGGATAAATGGGTTAAAGAAATGCTTGCTGATTCAAAAATGGATAGGGCATGTGCACTAGCCGAAAAATATAAAGGTAGAGATTCTTATAGTGAGATTTATAAGGCGATTAAAAAGCTGAGTGAATAAATGTATGGTTTATGAGAATTTTAATTATAAATGAATGATACTCTCGTATTGAGAATTATAAATAAGGTAAAGAAATAATTTAATTATTCTAATATTGATATATGGGATTTTATAAAGATTCAAATAAATCTGCATTACCAGATATGCAGGTTGCAATAAGTTACAGTGTTTTATATAATGATTATGATAAAGTTGATCCAACTTTATTTATAAAGGACATTCCTACTCTAGCAATATTAAATTTTGTAGTGGAACTACAAAACAAAGTGTTATTTGCGATATCAGATGTTACAACACAGAGATGTATGATACATGAAATGTGTAAATGGCTTGATAGGGAAGCTAGAAAAAAAGCATGGCATTTTTTGCAAAGACATAAATTGCCATTGTTAATGTCTTGTGATACATCTTTTTTAATGTTTCAGTTAGCTTTATCAAATTATGTTCCTTTTGAATCTGATGATAATGAATTAAATTTGTGTGAGGATGAGATGGAAAGAGTATACAAAGCCATTTTATATTGTAATCAAAAATGGACAGATATTGGTTGGTCTGATGATAATAAAGAACTAAGTAGTTCTAAAAAGGACCCTAATTTCCTTGCGAAACTTTCAGTGCGTTTAGATCTGCCAATTGTTGAATTTAAATTATATAAAGATTTTAGGACACAGTTTTATAAAGCTATTCAATTTTTTAAATTTTGCGAGTCTGATTCTACTTTTTCAACTTATTTACCTGCTTTTTATTCAGATCATAAAACAAGACATTGGAAAGAATACCTTATACAACTTTTTAATTTTTTTAATGCATCCCTTAATAGTAAATATATATCATTAGATGATTCTAATAATCCCTTACCAATATCAGTCCATTCTTTTTTCGATCAATTTGTGATAGATACAAATGCGGATAAATTAAATAAACTATGGGGGTGTAATCAAGGCATGGCTTTCCTTCGTAATAAATTCCTTTTAAAAGTTACAGATAAAATATATCTTTTATTAAATGTAAATCTTCTGATAGATAAAATGTATCAAGGGATGAAGTTTGATTTTTTTAGGAGTGTAAAAGACCATAATTTGTTAACTAAAGAAGGAAAGAAATACGAAACCTATCCACAATTTAATAGTGTTTTGGGGACAGTGTTTTCAGAACCTAAGATGTTGTATCCACTTATGCACAAATGCTTTGATCGTATTGCAGATAAATTGATAGAAGGAGAAATCTTTAATGCCAATGGGATGGATGGTGAACCCGATTTTTATATGCGTCAAGGTGATACGATATTTTTGTTTGAATATAAAGATTTGACCCTTGGTGATTCTGTAAAATTTTCACAAGATGAAGAAATTATGAAGCAGCAAATTTTGGAACGAATTTGTTTTGATGGTATTGATTCAAAAGGTAAATATAAACGTAAGGGAGGAGGGCAATTATTGGCTACAATAGATAACATGATTAATAACCATTCTTTTGATCAATATGATAGTGATGTAAATAACATAAAGAATATTTATCCTATAATAATAACAACTGACTCGGCTTTTTCATCTCTTGGAGTAAATGCTTTGGTAATAGAAGAATTTGATAAAATAAAAAAAGAAAAAGGATATAAGTTTGGTGACATATTTGTATATGTTCCCGTTATAATGGATTTAGATATTCTTATAAGGTTAGGTTACATGCTCTCTATAGGGGAGATAAAAATTGAGGATTTAATTAAAAATTATATCATAAATAATCAGTTTAATCTATCTCCTTTTAGTACATATGTTATGGACATGATTTTAAAGAAGCATATTATTACTAAACCTGAAATTAACTTTTTATTTTCTGAAATATTTTGTGATTAATAAAGTTTCATGGATACTTATAATTTATATGATTGTTTTTTGTACGGCGTATAAATATATAAGATTAAAGCGCACATAAGTAAGTTTAAGTGATAGTAAGGCATTCTATAAAGATCGCAGTGGGGGAATTAGTATAATACACTCTTTTCCTCCATTGTATCTATTTATGAATTCATAGCTTAAAGAATTTAAGTTGAACAATCAAAAATTACGCATAATGAAAACACAATACACGAGCGATTATTTGGATTTGATACTAGTATATTTTGTAACAGAATGAAATACATGATACTATCCAGTGACATTCATATTCTCTAAACGACAAGATTACTCCATGGGCAGAATATTGGAAATATTATCTTGTTTTATCGAATACATAGGTTAGACTTTGGTAAACTGAAGTTCCATGAATTTATTCTAATTTGTAGACTAAACAATGAAAATATGGCGGATTTTAAGGAAAAATTTAAAGAATTGATAGAACATACCATAATTCCATCTACTGCTAGTAGCGTTGTGAAAACTACCCACCGTCAAGTTAGAAGTGCAACTCCGCCACCGCCTTCCTCCGTCCTTGGAGCGTAGCGGAAAGGGCGGAGGAAGGCGGTGGAAGCCCGGAATCAGGGTCATCC
>NZ_NFJG01000124.1:0-12323 GCF_002159755.1 Bacteroides sp. An269 | reverse complement strand
CAAAATAGGAACCGCCGTATGCCGAACGGCACGTACGGTGGTGTGAGAGGTCGGTAAACATGAAAATAGGAGATAAACACCTATGATTAGTGTTTACCTCCTACTCGATATGTCCGATATGATATGAGAGCCGAAGTTTTTTCTTTCCGGACCGTGCTTCGTTTTTATATATGTGGAAAGATAAAAAAAGAGATCGGAATTTTCCGACCTCTTTTGCATTAAAATAGAACTCAGATTATTTCTTGAAATATCTGTTGTACAAACCTTCGAAACCTTTTCCGTGACGAGCCTCGTCTTTTGCCATTTCATGAACTGTATCGTGGATAGCGTCCAGATTCAACTGTTTAGCACGAGTCGCAATACGTTTTTTATCTTCGCAAGCACCAGCTTCTGCGTTCATACGTTTTTCCAAATTAGTCTTGGTATCCCATACACAGTCGCCTAGCAATTCAGCGAATTTAGAAGCATGTTCAGCTTCTTCCCAAGCATAACGTTTGAAAGCTTCAGCTACTTCGGGGTAACCTTCGCGGTCAGCTTGACGGCTCATTGCCAAGTACATGCCGACTTCAGTACATTCACCCATAAAGTGATTGTTCAAGTCTTTAATCATTTCTTCATCGCAACCTTTGGCTACGCCGATTACATGCTCGTCAACGAATGTCAGACCGTTGTTGTCTTCTTCCATTTCTTTGAATTTGGAAGCGGGAGCTTTACACAAAGGACATTTTTCAGGAGCTGTTTCACCTTCGTAGATGTAACCACATACAGTACAGATAAATTTCTTCATAATTCAATGTTTTTTAGTTGTTAGTTATTTAGTTGTTTTTTGCCTATGGCCAAAGGCCTAGGTCAGTTCTTGTTCATTTTCAAACATTCAGGGCATATACCCTTATAGTATCGGTGTGTTTCCTCTATTTGAAAACCTTCTTTTTTCATATGTTTAATCTCATCCGGTTCTTCTGCCGATAGAGGGATGTCCGTGATTCTACCACATACTTTACATTGGAAATGTGCATGTACAGATATGTCTCCGTCAAAGCAAGCATTCCGTTCGTCAATGGTCAACATGCGGGCTGCACCGTGTTCTACAAACAGTTTCAGGGTGTTGTAGACAGTTGTTTTCGACAATGTAGGAATATCTTGGCATAAAGCCATATAAATCTCATCGATGGACGGATGAGTATGATGCTTCAGCAAGTAATCCATAATGGCAATGCGTTGTACGGACGGCTTGATTTGGTAACTGAGCAGATATTCGTAAACGTTCATCTTATTATTCCTTATTTGTAATTGTTACAACTTTAAATCATTGGCAAAGGTATAAATATTTTCTTTATGTACAAAATAACAGATGTTTTTTTTACTTTTTTTCAATATGGATAAGGGATACACCTTATTTTATATTATCTTTGTCCGATGTAAGCCAAGATATTAAATGACATACTTATGAAATATGGTTTTGTGAAAGTGGCAGCCGCTATTCCTTTGGTGAAGGTAGCCGATTGCCCATACAATGCAGAGCAGGCAGAAAGCCTGATAGCGAAGGCAGAGGGGAACGGGGTGCAGATATTGGTTTTTCCCGAATTAAACCTCACTGGATACTCGTGTGGTGACTTATTTGGGCAAGCATTGTTACTTGAGCAGGCAGAGATGGCACTGATGCGCGTGCTCAACAATACTCGTCAGTTGGATATCATTTCCATTTTGGGTATGCCGCTTCGGGTAGACTCGATGTTGCTGAACTGTGCCGTAGTTATTCAGAAAGGAAAGATTCTGGGAGCTGTGCCCAAGACTTATTTACCCAATTATAAGGAATTTTATGAGCATCGCTGGTTTGCTCCTGCCACTTCGCTTGATGGTGAGTCTACCGTTCGTCTTTACGGGCAAAACGTTCCGGTCAGTCCTCATTTGTTATTTGAGACTGCCGAGACAAGGTTCGGCATAGAGTTGTGCGAAGACGTGTGGGCGCCTGTCCCGCCTAGTTCGGCATTGGCTCTTAAAGGAGCCGATATCATTTTCAATCTTTCTGCCGATACCGAAAATATCAGCAAACATCAGTATCTTCGTTCGTTGCTTGCTCAGCAATCTGCACGTTGTTTGGCTGGATATGTGTTCGCTTCGTGTGGTTTTGGCGAGTCTACTACCGATGTTGTGTTTGCGGGTAATGCGCTGATATACGAAAACGGTACGTTATTGGCAGCTTCCGACCGTTTTTCTTTTGACAGGCAACTGGTGGTAAGTGAAATCGATGTAGAACGTTTGCAGGGCGAACGTTTGGTGAATACAACTTTTGCCGCCAACATAAGTCAGTATCAAGGAGAGCCGATAAAGGTTATACAGACCGAAAGGGTATTGGAGAAAGATTTTACACTTACTCGGCGGATAGACCCACATCCGTTTGTCCCGGCAGGGGGGCAGATGCTTGCCAGCAGATGTGAGGAGATTTTTTCCATTCAGGTAGCAGCGCTGGCAAAGCGGTTGGTACACACAGGATGCAAGACGGTGGTGGTAGGTATTTCGGGAGGACTTGATTCTACGTTGGCGTTGTTGGTATGTGTCAAGACATTCGACAAGTTGGAGATGTCGCGCAAGGGCATTGTCGGCATTACGATGCCAGGATTCGGCACCACAGGACGTACTCATCGCAATGCTGTTGCGCTGATGGAGTCGTTGGGGGTTACCTCACGTGAAATCAGCATTCGTGATGCCTGCCTTCAGCATTTTAAAGATATCGGACATAATCCTGATGTGCATGACGTGACCTATGAAAACGTGCAGGCACGTGAGCGGACACAGATTCTGATGGACTATGCCAACAAGGTAGGGGGATTGGTAATTGGTACGGGCGACCTTTCCGAACTTGCTTTGGGCTGGTGTACTTACAATGCCGACCATATGTCGATGTATGGAATCAATGCCGGTATTCCAAAGACTTTGGTACGTTATCTGGTCACGTGGGTAGCAGAAACGGTAGATGCCGGTTCACGTGCTACGCTGCTCGATATCATTGATACCCCTATCAGTCCTGAACTGATACCAGCTGATGAGGATGGCAATATCCGGCAGAAGACCGAGGACTTGGTAGGTCCTTATGAACTTCATGACTTTTTCCTTTATCATTTTTTGCGTTTCGGTTTCCGTCCCGCCAAAATTTATTATCTGGCAAAAGTAGCTTTCCGTGGTACTTACGATGATGATACTCTTAAGAAATGGTTGTCGAACTTCTTCCGTCGCTTCTTCAGTCAGCAGTTTAAGCGTTCTTGTCTGCCCGATGGTCCGAAGGTGGGTTCCGTATCGCTAAGTCCGCGTGGTGACTGGCGTATGCCGAGCGATGCCAGTGCAACGCTGTGGCTTCGCGAATGTGAAGAGGTGAGTTGAGATGCGTGGAAAGTGTTTGGATAGAAATGGCAGATAATTTTTTGCGGCTATCCGTGATGGCATTCCGAAAGCACATTATTCAAGTTAGACTCCGGGTGGGTGAATAGCGTTTCTGCTGTTATCCCACCCGGATTTTTTATATCGTTTTCTGTTTGAATAGCTTGAACTGGCGGTAGAGCATAATGGCGGCGATGATGCTGGCTGCAAGGTCGGAGATGGGCATGCTGAACCAGATGCCGTCTGCACCCCAGAAGAGCGGGAGAATCAGCAGGAGCGGGATAAGTATCATCACCTGCCGGCTCAGCGAAAGGATGATGGCTTTTTTTGCCATGCCGATGCTTTGGAAGAAGTTTGACGTGACCATCTGGAATCCGATGATGGGGAAGAACATTACCGTGATGCGCAGCCCGCGTGCCGAAAGGTCTATCAGGGTCTGGTCGGTGGTAAAGGCTTTTGCCACAAGTTCGGGTATCAGTTCGCCCACCAGGAAACCGGTTGTCGTTACGATAGTGGCGGCTATCACGGTGATTTTCATTACCTGGTTCACGCGTCCGTATTGGCGTGCGCCGTAGTTGTATCCGGCTATGGGCTGCATGCCTTGGTTCAGCCCCATGACAATCATGACGAAGAGGAAGCTGATGCGGTTCACGATACCGAACGCTCCGATGGCAAGGTCTCCGTCGTACAGCTTTAATCCCTTATTGATTAAGATGACAATCATGCAGGCGGCTATGTTCATGAAGAACGGAGCCAGTCCGATGCCGATGATGTTCTGCACCAAATGGCTTTGCAGGCGGTAAATGCCTTTCTTCAGGCGGAGCAGTTCGTTTTTCCGGCAGAAAAGCTTGATTTGCCATGTCAGGGCGATGATTTGCGCCAATATAGTAGCCAACGCCACTCCCTGGATGCCCCAATGGAACACGAAGATGAATATCGGAGCAAGGATGGTGTTGATTACGACGGTCATGATTGTGGCGAACATCGCCTTTTGCGGATAACCCGCCGCGCGGAGCACCGAGTTCAGTCCCAGGTACATGTGTGTCACCACATTGCCCAAGAGGATGACAATCATGTAATCGCGTGCGTAAGGGATGGTCGCTTCGCTCGCTCCGAAGAAATATAGAATCGGTTCGAGAAACAAGAGGGAAAGAATCGTGAATCCGATGCCGATAAGGACATTCAGCGATACGACATTGCCCAAGATATGCTGGGCGGTAGTATAATCTTTTTGCCCTAACTTCACCGAAACCAGCGTAGAAGCACCTACACCAACCAGCGAGCCGAATGCGGCGGCAAGGTTCATCAGGGGGAATGTGATGGCAAGGCCGGAGATGGCCATAGCGCCTACACCGTGCCCGATGAAGATGCTGTCTATCATGTTGTAAAGTGAAGAAGCCGTCATGGCGATGATGGCAGGGACGGCATATTGCGTCAATAGTTTGCCGATAGGTTGTGTGCCTAATTCGGAAGCGGTTCCTTTTTGTGACATAAAACTCTTTTTACCATTAAATCCGGGTGCAAAGGTAATCAAAATTAATGAAGAATGAAGAATGGAGAATGAAGAATTCCATGCGGGCGAAGCGATTCTTCATTCTTCATCCTTCGTTCTTCATTTATTAATTGTATCTTTGCTCCCAAGAATTTTGGACTTTTATGGAACATACTCCTCTATCTTTATACGAATTGAATGCCTTGGTGCGCCAAAGTGTCCGCTTGTCCATGCCCGATGCGTATTGGGTGCAGGCGGAGCTGAGTGATGTGCGGACCAACTATTCGGGGCATTGCTATCTGGAATTTGTACAGAAAGACCCGAAGAGCAATGCCTTGCTTGCCAAGGCGCGGGGCATTGTCTGGAGCAATGTATTCCGTGAGCTGAAGCCTTATTTCGAGCGGGAAACCGGACAGGCATTCGTGGCAGGGCTGAAAGTGCTGGTAAGGGTAACGGTGGATTTTCATGAGCTTTACGGCTATTCGCTTACCGTTATCGACATCGATCCTACGTATACGCTGGGGGATATGGCAAAGCGGAGAAGAGAAATCTTGCAACGCTTGGAAGAAGAAGGCGTGCTTACATTAAATAAGGAGTTGGAATTGCCCGAACTTACCCAACGCATTGCCGTGATATCTTCGCCCACGGCGGCGGGGTATGGAGATTTTTGCGACCAGTTGGAGCGCAATGCCTTCGGTTTTGTGTTTTATACCAAATTGTTTCCGGCGGTGATGCAAGGCGAGCAGGTCGAGGATTCCATTATCCGTGCCTTAAACCGGGTTTATGCCGAGCTGGAACATTGGGATGTAGTGGTGATTATCCGTGGAGGTGGAGCGACATCAGATTTGTCAGGGTTCGATACGTATGAACTGGCAACGAATTGTGCTCAGTTTCCTTTGCCAATCATTACCGGTATCGGCCATGAGCGCGATGATACGGTGATTGACATGGTGGCGCATACGCGGGTAAAGACTCCTACGGCTGCTGCCGAGTTCTTAATCAATCATTTGCGTGAGACTGCTGGTAGGTTGGATGAATATGTGTCGTTCTTTTATCAGGAAGTGCCTGCTTGGTTAGAACGGCAGAAAGAACGTTTAGAACATTGGGTGGCACGTATTCCGGCACGTGTACAAATGTGTTTGCAGGATGAAGGATTCCGTCAGGAACGTTTGTTGAAGCGTATGCATTTGGCTTGGCAGACCCGTTTGATTAAGGAAGATTATCGTTTGCAATTAGACCGACGGTTGGGCGTGGTGCTCTGTTCACGTCTGCAACGGGAAACCCAGCATCTGCTGTTGATTGAGCAACAAGTCAAATCGGCATCTCCCGACCTGCTGTTGCAGAAAGGATATAGCATTACATTGAAAGACGGTAAGGCGGTGACAGACCCAGCTTTGCTCTCGCCGGGTGACAAGATAGTGACGCGAGTAGCAAAAGGAGAGTTTAAAAGTGAGGTATTATAGGTAAGTTTTCATTATATATTATGGCAACCAAAAAAGAAACATATTCTGAAGCGATGAAGCGGCTGGAAGCAATCGTGGCGCAGATTGAAAGCAATGAACTGGATATCGACGAGCTGGCAGGCCGCTTACAGGAAGCTCAGCGTCTGATTAAATATTGTAGAGAAAAACTCTATAAGGCGGATGCGGAAATCAAAAAGATGCTTGATGAAGGAAGCAAAGAAGAAAAAAGTGCGGATTAAATTGGATTTTGTAAATATAACTCTTACATTTGTTGCATTGTTTATAACGAAATGTAACATTTAAAACATATTATTCGCATGAAAGAAATCGATTGGGCTAATCTGCCGTTCGGGTATATGAAGACAGATTACAACGTACGTTGCTATTATCGCGACGGGAAATGGGGAGAATTGGAATTGTGCTCGGAGGAGACATTGAATATCCACATGGCGGCTACTTGCCTTCATTACGGGCAAGAAGCGTTCGAAGGGTTGAAAGCGTTCTGCGGCAAAGACGGCAAGGTCCGTGTATTCCGTCCGCAAGCCAATGCAGAACGTTTGCAAAGCACATGCCGGGGTATTTTGATGCCCGAACTTCCGACGGAGTTGTTCTGCGAAGCTGTACGCAAAGTGGTGAAAGCCAACGAACGTTTCATTCCGCCTTACGAAAGCGGTGCGGCTCTTTATATCCGTCCGTTGCTTATCGGGACGGGGGCACAGGTAGGCGTACATCCGGCAAGTGAATATTTGTTTGTGATATTCGTCACTCCGGTAGGCCCGTATTTTAAAGGAGGCTTTGCTACGAACTCGTATGTGATTATCCGTGAGTTCGACCGCGCTGCTCCGCTCGGTACAGGTACATACAAGGTGGGTGGAAACTATGCAGCCAGCCTGCGTGCCAACAAGATGGCGCATGATGCGGGTTATGCGTGCGAGTTTTATCTCGATGCAAAAGAAAAGAAATACATCGACGAGTGCGGTGCAGCCAACTTCTTCGGCATCAAGGATAATACGTATGTTACTCCGCTTTCTACTTCTATCCTGCCGTCCATTACCAACAAGAGCTTGATGCAGCTGGCAGAGGACATGGGCTTGAAGGTAGAACGCCGTCCTATCCCCGAAGAGGAACTGGAAACGTTCGAAGAAGCCGGCGCGTGCGGTACGGCTGCGGTCATCAGCCCGATAGAACGTATCGATGATTTGGAGAACCACAAGTCGTATGTCATTTCGAAAGACGGCAAGCCGGGCCCCATCAGCGAAAAGCTCTACCACAAGCTTCGTGCCATCCAGTATGGTGACGAACCCGACCCGTACGGATGGGTGATGATGGTGGACTGATGCTTCGGTAACGTAAAAAGAAAAAGAGAGTATGCAGATATGCATATCCTCTTTTTTTGAATATCAATTAAATGAATCTCTGCAATCAGCCAATTCGGTTGGGTTGCAAACGCAGTATATATTCAACCGCCGATGCAGTATATATTCAACCGCCGATGCAGTATATATTCAACCGCCGATGCAGTATATATTCAACCGCTGATGCAGTATATATTCAACTGCTGATGCAGTATATATTCATTTTTCAGGAGTATATATTGGCTGTTTGCGTGCATTCATTTGTTTTTTACTTTATTTTCGGTAGCATTTCAGGCGTAGGCCGTTCGTAATTGCTGATGGGAAGTTTTACCTTCATCAATTTCTTCAATTTATGTACAGGACGCTTTATATCTTTCGGAAAAGACATTTTTGAAAACTGCTGGAAGTAGAGCAGGCAAGCATCTTTCCACCACACTGCATCATTGGTTTGAATTTGAAGCCGTTCGTTTACGGCATTCCAACGTTCTGTATCCACATAAGGTTTTACTTCCTCCCAAGTCTGGCAGAAGTTCCGTGTCTTGTCTACACCATGTTGGTAATGGCGGCATAATTCTTCCCATAAAGTAGTTCCGTTATTCATGGTATGTGTCCACGGTGCATGGTGAAACCAAAGCAGGAACTCTTCGGGACAGGTATCGATGGAGTCGAACATACGCGCCAGTGAGTCGGGGTATTGTGCCACGGCATTGCTTCCGGTATGGCTACGGTCAAATCCAAGTCCTTTACGGTCGGCCTGGTGGTAATAAGAGGGAAGCCAGTCGGGGCGTGCTCCGGGAATGGTGCACCAAGGTTCAGGTCCATAGTGGTGTCCCCAGGCAAAGATATGGTGTAGTCCGAGGGGCATCATATAGTCTACTACGGCTTCACGGCTCTGCATCATCATATCCTCTACGGGATGTATAAATTGAGGGTTGGCTGTAAATGTCTGTGCCAGCCATTCATCGGCAATACTTTCCGAAGAAAGTTCCGGATTCCATGCCAGGCGTCCGAAGGCATACCAGTTGGCTTGTGCAAAATCGTGTCCGCACCAATTACTTTCGTCTCCGATATTCGATACACCCGCAATGGCACGTATGCTTTCCGGTTTTACATATTGGAAAAATTCTTTCCACATCGGTGCCAGGTAAGCCAGGTGGTTGGAGTGTCCCAGGTATTCTTGTGTTACTTGAAACTCTACCATTAATGGGGTATGTTTCATCGCTCCGAAGAGTGGGCTGTAAGGTTCACGCGGCTGGAAGTCAATCGGACCGTTCTTTACCTGTACAATGACATTGTCGAGGAATTTTCCATCAAGGGGCTGAAATTCCAGATAGGCTTGTTTGGCACGGTCGTTATCAGAAGGACTGTACACAAAGGCACGCCACATTACAATGCCTCCATAAGGTTTTAAGGCCTCTGCCAACATATTGGCGCCTTCGGCATGAGTGCGGTGATAATCGCATGGTCCGGGTTGGCCTTCAGAATTGGCTTTTACCAGAAAACCTCCGAAATCGGGTATCAGACTGTATATTTCGTGTACTTTCTGCTTCCACCAGTTTGCTACTTGGGGATCCAACGGGTCGGCAGTAGCCAATTTGCCTATAATCATCGGCGAAGCAAAATTTACCGATAAGTATACTTTTAAGTTGTAAGGACGGAAAATATCAGCCAGTGCCTTTACTTTCTTCAGATAAGGCGTGTCCAGCATTTCGGGTGAGGCGTTGACATTATTCAACACTGTAGCATTGATACCGATGGAGGCGTTGGCACGGGCATATGCTTCGTAACGGGGAGAAAGTGTCGCTGGCAGTTCGTCCCATTTCCAAAGTGAATGTCCGGCATATCCACGTTCGATGGTACCGTCCAGATTATCCCAATGGTTGAGGATTCGTATGGGATACGCCGGACGTTCTTCGATATGGAGTGACTGAGTGTCTTGCTGGGTTGCTTGAAGTCGTAAGAGGTGATAGGTGGCATAAAGCAGACCTTTTTCGGAGATGGACCCAAGTGTGATACCGTTTTTCCCCGACCGGATGGTATAACCTTCGGGTCCTAAAGCGGTGTGGGTAGCATCATTGAACAGCTCAAGTGATACAGGAGTGCCTTTCCATGTCCGTTTCAGTTCAGAGCAAGCTATATCCAGTGTATGAGAATGCAGTGAACATTCTACCTTAGCATTTGCTGTAGTGTCCTGCCGTAGCCAGAGGCGGCTGCCGTTTTCTGCGGACAGCCGTTCTCCAGCAAGCAGCAAGCATATGCTGAGAAGCAACATTCGTATCATTCTCCTCCTCCGTCAATAGTGATGATTTTTCCTTCTGCATCGTATTCCAGTTCTACTACTTTCAGACTACGCAACCATGTTTTTCCTCCAGAGGGTACACAATCGTGGTGGAAGAGGTACCATTTGCCTTTGTATTCTACAATGGCGTGATGTGTGGTCCATCCCACTACCGGTGTGAGGATAACTCCTTGATAGGTGAACGGTCCGTATGGATTGTCTCCGATAGCATAACACAAGAAGTGGGTATCGCCCGTAGAATATGACAAATAGTATTTCCCGTTGTATTTGTGCATCCACGATGCTTCGAAGAAACGATGCGGGTCATTGGCTTTCAGTGGGTTTCCTTCCTGGTCGATAATGAGGACGGGGCGAGGGTCTTCGGCAAACTGCATCATGTCGTCACGGAGTTTTACCACACGTCCGGGCAGAGCTGGTTCGTTGCCTTCGGGCAGGATGGCGCTTTCCAGTGCCTTATTATCCCGGTAGCGTTGCAATTGTCCGCCCCAGATACCTCCAAAATAAATGTAATGGCTTCCGTCTTCATCGCAGAATACGGCAGGGTCGATGCTATAACTTCCCCACATCGGATTGGCTTCGGGAATAAACGGACCTTCGGGCTTGTCGCTTATGGCTACTCCCAGACGGAAAATGTCATTGCGGTCTTTCATCGGGAAATACATGTAATATTTGCCGTTTTTGAAAGCCACGTCGCAATCCCACAACTGGCGTCCTGCCCAGGGGATATCTTCCACTTTCAATACAACTCCGTGGTCGGTGATTTCACCGTGCATTACATCATCGGTAGAGAATACGTGGTAATCTTTCATATTAAAATGGTCGCCATTGTCGTTTTCGGGAACTCCACTTTCCCAGTCGTGCGAGGGATAAATGTATAATCTGCTGTTAAAGACATGTACAGACGGGTCTGCCATATAATCATTCGGTACGAGGTATCTTGCTTCTTTTTTCATGGTTATGAGTTTTTTTATGTTTATAAGTTTTTTAAGTTTTTCTTCTGTGTTATTGGGGTGTGTTTGTTTCCTTTTCTTTTATCATTTCCGTGATGAACGGCTTGGGCTGGTAGTTGCGGTCGAAGAGCAGCGGATAGTCTTTACGTCCTCGGATAGGGAAACCGTTTTTCCAGGAATCTCCGTCGGTTACTCCCCATGCTGTCACACGGTCTACGATATCGGCATGTTTTTCAAACAGTTCAAAGAATTGTTTCATGCGGGCGTTCCATGCCTGCGATACAGAATCGGGTAATGCATCCGGATACGGATTCAGCGCTTTCTTGAAGGCGATTGTATCCGATATATTGGCTGTACGTGATACGGTAGGCAAGGCACTCATATCCCATTCGGTAATCATTACTTTCACACCTTCTGCTGCAAAAGCAAGCATACTTTTTTCGAATTCTTCAATTTTCGGATAGTCCATACCCATGTGTCCTTGCATACCGACAGCATCGATGCGCAAACCTTTTTCTTTCAGGCTGCGGATGAGTTTTACAACTCCTTCGCGGCGTCCGGGGTTATCCATTCCGTAATCGTTATAATATAGTTCGATGGTGGAGTCTGCCTCGTGTGCGTATTGGAATGCCAAAGGAATGAATTCTTCACCCAAGATTTCATAAAATTTGCTCTTGCGGTACGAGCCGTCCTCAACAATGGCTTCATTTACCACGTCCCATCCTTTCAGCTTTCCTTTGAAATGATTTACTATGGTATAGATATGGTCTTTCATGCGTTGTTTCAAAACTTCGGGGCTTACGTTCTTTCCGTTTTTGTCCACACAGAACCATTCAGGACATTGCGAGTGCCAAATCAGTACGTGGCCGGTCATGGTCAGGCCATTCTCCTCACCGAACTTTACGAAATCATCCGCAGCCTTGAAGTCGTACACGTCTTCTGACGGATGGAGTTCTTCCATTTTCATGCAGTTTTCAGCAACAATGGCATTGAAATGGTGTTTCACAATATTGGTAGCATTCGTGTCTTTTCCAGCTACTTGACGGACATTTACTGCCGTTCCGATAAGGAACTGGTCGCCTACGGCATCTTTCAGTGTAAGCTCTTGTGGAACAGTGCTTTTAGGTCCGCTACATGCTGCGACGAACGTTGCTGCCAGAATAGCAGATGCAATGTGTTTTACTTTCATGGATTTTGTTTTTTTAAGTTATTTGTTTATTCAGTTAACTGAGAAGCTGTTTTGAATTTCTCCAAAAAGTTTTTCTTGGCTTGATGTATCTGTTTTCGTGTGTGCTTTGGGCGATTTTTTGGTTCTTTTCGCTCCTGTTCTTCGTCAGATAGCCCGCTATCTTCCTCATCACAGAAGCGAAAATGCCTCAAAAACTCATC
>NZ_NFJG01000123.1:0-12636 GCF_002159755.1 Bacteroides sp. An269 | reverse complement strand
TTTCGCTCCTGTTCTTCGTCAGATAGCCCGCTATCTTCCTCATCACAAAAGCGAAAATGCCTCAAAAACTCATCCCAAATCATCGCACGATAAATTCAAAACAGCTTCTTATATCCCAGACTGAGAATGTGTGCAGACGTGTTTCTCCGCACGCCTGCACGCACAATTCAGAAGTCATTCTTTTTCGCCATAACACAAGTCGCCTGCATCGCCCAGCCCCGGAACAATATACGAGTGAGCATTCAGTTCCGGATCGATAGTAGCACACCACAAGGTAGTCTTTTCTTGAGGAAAAACTTTCTGGATATGTTCTACAGCCTGTCGGCTGGCTATTACCGAAGCAATATGTACGTGCGCAGGCGTTCCCTTGGTCAGCAAGGCTTCATATGCATATTCCATAGAAGCACCCGTAGCAAGCATCGTATCGGTAAGAATCAATGTTTTTCCATCCAGTTTTGGAGAAGCGATGTATTCGATATGAATGTCGAAATGATCTTCATCGATGTATTTGCGGTAAGCCGATACGAAAGCATTCTCGGCATGGTCGAAATAATTGATGAATCCTCGGTGGAGCGGAAGCCCTGCACGCAGAATGGTCGCAATAACCGGACGGACAGCCGGTATGTTTTCCACTGCTTCGGCAAGCGGCGTGCGTATCACCTTCTCTTCATAAGGCAGGTCACGGCTGATTTCGTATGCCATGATTTCCCCGATACGTTCGATATTCCGCCGGAATCGCAAACTGTCTTGCTGGATGTTGACATCGCGCATCTCGGCAAGGAATTGGTTTAACAGTGTGTTGCTGGTACTAAAATCAATAATCTTCATGATGTTCGCTTGATAATTTTTCACAAAGGTACGAAGAAAAAAGAACATTTGTGTAAAAATGTCATGCTATGCCCCGAAGGTTTCGTGGTAAAGAGGGTGAGGGGTATCTTTTTTGAAACAAGGCAATTGCAAACTCCGTGTAGCATATTTGTTACACAAGTATAAAACTTTGCTAATTACGGATTTTTTTCAATAATATCTGCTTCGGATTCAAAAGAAACCACTATTTTTGTAGCGCGAAAAACAAGGGAGATGTGTTGAAGAACATCTTTTTTGAAGCTAACTAAAGAGAACATCAAGCAATAACTAAACATTTGATATAATAACCAATTAATCATTTGAACAATGGCAAATTTAGATCTTACTAAGTACGGTATCACTGGAACCGTAGAAATCGTACACAATCCTTCTTACGATGTATTGTTTGCAGAAGAAACAAAAGCTGGTTTGGAAGGCTTCGAAAAAGGTCAGGTAACTGAACTGGGTGCAGTAAACGTAATGACTGGTATCTACACTGGTCGTTCTCCTAAAGATAAATTCTTGGTAAAAGACGCTACAAGTGAAAACACTGTATGGTGGACTTCTGAAGAATACAAAAACGATAACAAACCTGTTACTACAGAAACTTGGAATGCTTTGAAAGCTTTGGCTGCAAAAGAATTGTCAAACAAGAAACTGTATGTAGTAGATGGTTATTGCGGTGCTAACGAAGCTACTCGTTTGAAAGTTCGTTTTATCATGGAAGTTGCATGGCAGGCTCACTTCGTAACTAACATGTTCATCCGTCCTTCTAAAGAAGAACTGGAATCATTCGAACCTGACTTCGTTGTTTACAACGCTTCTAAGGCTAAAGTTGAAAACTACAAAGAACTGGGCTTGAACTCTGAAACTGCCGTTGTCTTCAACTTGACTACTAAGGAACAAGTTATCCTGAATACTTGGTATGGTGGTGAAATGAAGAAAGGTATGTTCTCTATGATGAACTACTTCAACCCGTTGCGTGGTATCGCTTCTATGCACTGTTCTGCTAACACAGACAAAGAAGGCAAGAGCTCAGCTATCTTCTTCGGTCTGTCTGGTACAGGTAAGACAACTTTGTCTACTGACCCGAAACGTCTGTTGATCGGTGATGACGAACACGGATGGGATAACGAAGGTGTATTCAACTACGAAGGTGGTTGCTACGCTAAGGTTATCAACTTGGATAAGGAATCTGAACCGGATATCTACAACGCCATCAAACGTGACGCTTTGCTGGAAAACGTAACTGTAGATGCTAACGGCAAGATTGACTTCGCTGACAAGAGCGTAACTGAAAACACTCGTGTTTCTTATCCTATCTACCACATCAACAACATCGTTAAACCGGTTTCTAAAGGTCCTCACGCAAAACAAGTTATCTTCTTGTCTGCTGATGCCTTCGGTGTATTGCCTCCAGTATCTATCTTGAACGAAGAACAGGCTCAGTACTACTTCCTGTCAGGATTTACTGCTAAGTTGGCTGGTACAGAACGTGGTATCACTGAACCGACTCCGACATTCTCTGCTTGCTTCGGTGCTGCTTTCTTGTCATTGCACCCGACTAAATATGCAGAAGAATTGGTTAAGAAGATGAAGATGACTGGTGCTAAGGCTTACTTGGTTAACACTGGTTGGAACGGAACTGGCAAACGTATTTCTATCCGTGATACTCGTGGTATCATCGACGCTATCCTGGATGGTTCTATCGAAAAAGCTCCTACTAAGACTATTCCTTACTTCGATTTCGTTGTTCCGACAGAATTGCCGGGTGTTGATCCGAAAATCTTGGATCCGCGTGACACTTACGCTGATGCTGCTGAATGGACTAAGAAAGCTGAAGACTTGGCTGGACGTTTCATCAAGAACTTCGCTAAGTTTACAGGTAACGAAGCTGGTAAGGCTTTGGTTGCTGCTGGTCCGAAATTGTAATTTCAATCTCAACCTATATGGCAAAGCGGTCCTCTTTCGTAGAGGACCGCTTTTTTAATGCCTGTTTAAATGCTGTTCAAGCCAAAAGCTCCCTCAAACGAACATAAGTGAGAAGGCTGACTCACTTATGTGAAACGCCCGGGTTACTTATGTGAAACGGTCCACTCACTTATGTTCATCAAAATGCACATTTTGATACCGTTTTACAGTACAACATGGCTTTATTGGAAAATTTAAATAGGCTCTTAAAATTACCATGTTGCTTTATTTGTTATATTTGCCTTGTTTTACAAACTTAAGAACTTTAGTAGAAGATGAAGAATGAAAGGTACGAGCTGAATAAGAATTTGGCTCAAATGTTGAAAGGAGGCGTTATCATGGATGTAACGACTCCGGAACAAGCAAAGATTGCCGAACAGGCAGGTGCAGTAGCGGTTATGGCATTGGAACGCATTCCGGCTGATATCCGTGCAGCGGGCGGAGTTGCCCGTATGAGCGACCCGAAGATGATACGTGGCATACAGGAAGCTGTCAGTATTCCTGTGATGGCGAAAGTGCGTATCGGACATTTTGTGGAAGCACAGATATTGGAAGCGTTGGAAATCGACTACATCGACGAGAGTGAAGTATTGTCACCGGCAGACGGTGTGTTCCATATAGACAAGACCCAATTTAAGGTACCGTTCGTTTGTGGAGCTAAAAACCTGAGCGAGGCATTGCGCCGTATCGCAGAAGGTGCTTCGATGATTCGTACCAAAGGAGAACCGGGCACCGGCGATGTGATTCAGGCAGTGACTCACATGCGCAGCATGATGCGCGACATCCGCCGCGTACAGGCACTTGCCGAAGACGAACTGTACAATGAGGCCAAAGAGCTGGAAGTGCCGTTGGACTTGTTGCGGTATGTACACGAAAACGGAAAGCTTCCCGTAGTGAATTTCGCTGCCGGAGGTGTAGCCACTCCTGCCGATGCCGCCTTGATGATGCAACTGGGGGCTGAAGGTGTGTTTGTCGGTTCCGGTATCTTCAAGTCTGGCAATCCCGAAAAGCGGGCGCGTGCCATTGTCAATGCCGTGACCAACTATAACGACGCTAAGTTATTGGCAGAGGTTTCTACCGATTTGGGCGAAGCCATGGTAGGCATTAACGAAGATGAAATCACCCTGTTGATGGCAGAAAGAGGAAAATAACCGGGAAAGGATATGCTGAAAATAGGTGTTTTGGCGCTGCAAGGAGCTTTCCTTGAGCACGAACAGATGTTGGACCGCTTGGGCGTAGCACATTTTCAAATCCGCCAATTATCCGATTTGTCCTGCCCCATGGACGGGCTGATTATACCAGGCGGAGAGAGTACGGCTATCGGCAAGCTTTTGAATAGCCTGGATATGATGTCTCCGCTTAGGGAGAAGGTGAAAGAAGGATTGCCCGTATTCGGTACATGTGCAGGTATGATTCTATTGGCAAATGAAATAGAAAACGACCCGAAGCGCTACTTGCAAGTGATGGACATCTGCGTGAAACGCAATGCATACGGCCGCCAGTTGGGCAGTTTCTTCACTCATGACCTGTTTGCCGGACAAGAAATACCCATGACTTTCATCCGTGCTCCTTATATAAATAAGGCAGGCGCGCAGGTGGAAATCTTGTCAACGGTAGACGGGCACATCGTAGCAGCATGTGAAAAGAACATGTTGGTCTGCTCGTTCCATCCCGAACTGACGGACGATACTACAGTACATGCTTATTTCATCGAGAAGATGGTTAAAAAGGTATAAGCAATTGATTTTTAACGCCGTTGTGAGTATTCTTATCCGAGATTACCACAACGGCTGTTTTTGTTCCCATCGTTTAAATAATATGAAAAAAATAAGCCGATAATTACACGGAATGCTGAAAAAATATAATTTTGCACCGGGTTTTTAGAGGCATGCTTCTTATGTGTACATCCAAGGGGTTGGGTGAAAAACAGTTCATGAATAACAATTATTTAATATATAATTTATGAAAAGAAGCATTTTTCTGATTTTATACGGGTGGTGCACCGTGCAGCTTATGGCGCAGAGTCTGACTGTAAATGGAGTGGTTTTAGACGAATCCAGCCAAGCTGTTATCGGAGCTACTGTACTGGAAGAAGGAACCGAAAACGGAACCATTACCAATTTGGATGGCGAATTTACCTTGCAAGTAGAGAAAGGCAAGGCGTTGGTAATCAGCTATATCGGTTTTGAGACACAGCGCGTACGGGCGGTGAATGAAAAGCAATTGAAAATCATTCTTCACGAAGATTCCGAACTCTTGGACGAAGTGGTTGTAGTAGGCTATGGCGTAAAGCAGAAGCGTTCCACGATGACTACGGCTATTTCGAAAATGGACCAGAAAGTCTTGCAGAACGCAGCTCTTTCTAATGCGGCACAAGCCTTGCAGGGTACTGTCAGCGGCTTGCGTGTAACGAATACTTCCGGAGCGCCGGGAAGCGCGCCTACCATCGTATTGCGTGGCGGGGCAGGAATAGAAAGCGCAGGTTCCCCCTTGGTTGTAGTCGATGGCGTAGTCCGTTCCATGGACGATATCAACCCTTCCGACATCGAATCGATTCAGGTATTGAAGGACGCCGCTTCTACAGCGATTTATGGAGCCCGTGCCAATAATGGCGTGATTCTGGTACAGACGAAGAAAGGGAAAGCCGGACATACCCAAGTCTCTTATAAATTTAAAGGAGGCATGAACTTTGCCCGTAAAGGTTACGAATACATGGATGCCGAGAATTACATCCGTTTCGGACGATTGGGGCGCATGTACTCGGGCGGAAGCATTACGGATATCGACAATACAAGAGGATACGGTGCCGTATACGGCGCCAATAACCCTGACCAGTATGCAATCCGCTATTTGGACGGGAACGAGAACTTGTTGCAAGAAGGTTGGAAACAAATGACCGATCCGGTAACAGGCAGGCAAATCGTATTCAAGGATTACGGGACTACCCTGCGTGACGAGGTGTACAAAGACCCTGCTTTTACACAAGACCACTACTTGAGCTTTAACGGAGGAAGCGAAAAAGGCACGTTCGCCGCATCGTTAGGGTATTATTCCGAAGACGGAACGGTAAAAGGCACGGAATACCGCCGGTTCAGCGGTACGTTGAACGGGAATTATAAGGTATTGCCCATTTTGAATATCAAAGGAGGAGTAAGTTTTTCCACCTCTACTGCTCCGGAATTGTATTACGATGACATGGCAGACCTTTTCGAGCGTATGCAGAGTATGGAACCTACCTGGAAACCTTTCTTCGACGACGGGTCGCCTAATTATGGCTACGGCAAGCGTGACGGCAATCCGCTCTATTGGCTGGACAAACTGACGAATAAGAACAATACACGTAAGACAACGCTGAATATCGGCGCCGATTTGGAACTGATAAAAGACAAGCTGTTCTTGCGCGAAAACAGTTCGGTTTATTATGAAGACTATACAAGGGAATTGTTCGATAAGGAATACCGTGACTATTGGAACGTGAATACAGAACGGAAGGCTTCGTTTGATTATCAGCGCACCATCCAGCAGCAGCATAGCGTGCAGCTGGAATATACCGATACGTTTAAAGAAGACCACAATTTCTCGGCAATGCTGGGAGGGGAATATTTTGAGAATCAGTATACCGAATACAGCGGAACCGGCCAGGGAGCACCTTTCGATGATATTCCCACCCTGAACGCATCGGGAAACGAAAATATGACTGCGTATTCATACCGTGAAGGATACCGCATCGCTTCGTTCTTCGGACGGGTGACTTACGATTACAAACGCCGGTATTTGTTTACGGCTGTAGCCCGCTACGATGGCATTTCCCGTTTGTCCGACAACCGCTGGGGATTCTTCCCGGGGGTGTCTGCCGGTTGGAATATCCACGAAGAAGCTTTCTTTCACAACAGCCCGCTTGCCAATGTGGTCTCTACGTTAAAGCCTCGTATTTCGTACGGCATCAACGGCAATGTGAACGGCATCAACAATTACGACGTATATGGGCTGTACGGGCAAGCCAGCGGCACACATCCGTATAACGGAGTGAACGGCATTCTGAATACGGCAGTTATCAATTCGCAACTGCGCTGGGAAAAGAGCAAATCTTTCGAAGCAGGTTTAGACCTTGGCTTTCTGAACAACCGTTTCAATCTGATTCTGGATTATTATAACCGTACGACTTCCGACTTATTGACCGATGTAAACCTGCCCGGGTACACAGGATTCGATTCGTTTAAGACCAATTTGGGAACGTTGCGTAACAGCGGGTTCGAGGTGGAAGGCAACCTAAACCTGATTTCCAATCCGAAAGGATTCAACTGGAATTTCTCTTTTAACGCTTCGTATGTGTTCAATAAGATTGTGAAATTGCCCGATAATGGCAATGAGAACAACCGTCAGGGCGGATCTCAAGTTTGGGACCCGGCATCTCAACAGGTCATTTGGGTAGGAGGATACCAGGAAGGTCATACGTTGGGCGATATTTATGCATATCAGCAGGTAAAAATCTTGAGAGACGAAAGCGAAGTGGCGCAATTGGCAGGAAACCGTATGGATATGATTGCAGGACTGTACGGGCCGAATGTCAGCGAGGCAGACCGCCAACGTTACGGACTGACCAAGCCGATTGAAGCCGGCGATGTGCTTTGGGCAGACTTGAACGGCGATAATGTCATTGACCAGCTGGACCGCGTAAAGGTCGGAAACATCTATCCGAAATGGACCGGCGGCTTCAGCACTACCCTTTCGTATAAAAATGTCTCGCTTTACGGGCGGTTCGACTTTGCAGTCGGGCATACCATCTTGAACATGGTGGCGATGCGTTCTATCGGGCAGTCGGTCGGATTCAAGAACATCATTGCCGACGGGCTGGATTGCTGGACAAGCGAAAATCCGGATACAGACCTGCCTAAGTCATACTACGATGATTCCACCAATAAGAAGAACCTTTACCGCGATACGGCAGGAAGTGACATTACGAGCGTAGACAACCGTAGTTCCCGTTTCTATGAAAAGGGCGACTATTTGGCTTTGCGTGAATTGACATTGAGTTGGAAGCTGCCTGAGAAATGGGTTTCCAAGATTCATAGCACCGATGTTTCATTGTATATTACAGGGCAGAATCTGTTTTACATTACGGGATATAGCGGCACGTCTCCCGAAGCTCCGTTGGTTTATCCGGGAGTCGATACCGGACGTTATCCGACTCCGCGTACCGTATTGGTCGGTGCGTCTATTTCATTCTAACTTTAAAAAACGTATGATGATTATGAAGAAAACAATACTGATGTCAGTTTTGGGCGTGATAGCGGCATGCTCATTTAGCAGTTGCCTGGATATGACCCCAATCAGCGAAATTACCGATGAAAATATGTGGAAGAACGAAGGGCATTTCACTTCCTTCATGTATGGCATACACAGCCGCTTGCGTGATGCCGATGCGCAAAATCTGTTTATGTTGGGCGAATTGCGTTCGGACATTTACAATACAGGCATCGGCTGGACGGGCGAAAGCAATCAGGTAGAAGAAATCACTTCCAATACACTGACCGAAGAACGTCCGGGCATTGAGAATTACGGCGGACTGTATTACAATATCAATCAAATCAACCTGTTTCTCTCACGGGCTGAAACCACAGACTTATTAAGTGAAGCCGACCGCAATTATTACTTGGGCGAAGCGTATGGGCTGCGTGCCTTCTATTATTTCCATTTATTGCGCTCGTGGGGCAATGTGGTATGGAATGCCGACCCCAGTTTAGGTTTTGAAGTAGGCAACTTGGAGCGTCCGGCTACGGATGCGTCAACCGTAATGCAGTATATCAAAGACGATATTGCGTCATCTGAAACAGCTTTTGGAGACGATTATTCGTTCCGTGCCGGGCGTTCGTTGTGGTCGAAGGCGGCAACACTGACTTTAAAAGCGGAAGCTTACCTTTGGTCCAGCAGGCAAATGAATGGCGGAACGGCTGATGCACAGACAGCTTTAGAGGCGTTGAACGATGTGCAGACGCATATCTCACGTACAGAATTGGATTTGCTGCCCGATTTTGCCTCTGTGTTCGATTACGAAAATAAGGGCAATAACGAAATTATCTTCTCGCTGCATGCGGCTTACAACGAGGCGGATTTGTTTAACGGAGAATGGCGCAACCGCATGGTACCGCAACAGACCACGTTGAGCAGTTATTACGAAAGCGACGGTTCGCCCATCAGCCTGAACTTTAACGGCAATGTATATTATCCGCTCCGCGAAGAACTGTACAGCCAGTTTGATGAAACAGACACACGCTTGAGCGGAACATTGCGGGCTGTTTATAGCAAAGACGAATCAGGAACGGTTGCATACGTCGGTTGTTTTGCTTATAAATTCCGGGGCATGACACCTGCCGGCGCTTCATACCGGGAGTTTTGCGACGATTACCCCATTTACCGTTATGCCGATGTGTTATTGCTGAAGGCAGAGGCGGAAGCGGTACTTGGCAGTGACCCTGCAGAAGAAATCAATCAGATTCGTCAGCGGGCGTATGCCGGAGCGTACGAGGAAGCGTCAATGGGTTATCCGCATCTGGCAGGAGACAACGAAGGAATCAACGAAGTGCTTTTGCGTGAACGTTTGCGCGAGTTTATGTTCGAAGGAAAACGCTGGTACGACCTTCGCCGTTTCGGACAAGAATACGTCATGAAATATTCGTCCTTGCAAAACCCGGACCATTTGCTTTGGCCCATCGATACAGACACCATGACAGATAATCCGGCATTGACACAAACACCGGGATACGAATAAGTTTGTGAGTTTTTAAGTTTATGAGTTTTTGAGTTTATCATATTGTTTGTATATTCGCAATTGGATTTTTACCACAAAGGACACAGCGTTTTTCTCTAAAAAAATCATTCCTGTGTGATACTCTGTGCCCTCTGTGGTAAAATCCAACAAAACTCACAAACTTAAAAACTCAAAAACTCATGAAACACGTATTAATCGCAACCCTGCTTCTGCCCCTGATGGCGTGCGGAGGAGGACAAACACAGGCAACCGCCGAAGTTACCCAAGACAGTGTAAAGAATCAAGTAGTGGAAACCATCATGACACGCCGCAGCATCCGCCAGTATAAGCCGGAAGCCGTAGCGCGTGAGAAGATGCAGACTATTGTCGAATGCGGTATCAATGCCCCCAATGCCATGAACCGCCAACCTTGGGAAATCCGTGTCGTAGACAATCCCGATTATATTAACGGCGTAACCGAATTATATAAGAAAGCCAATCCGAAAGCCGCGTCAGACTCTACATTCCGCAATATGTTCCGCAATGCACCTACGGTAGTCTTTATCGGGCACGATACAAAATCAGAAAGTTCGCCTTTCGACTGCGGTTTGTTGGCTGAAAACATGATGATTTCAGCTTGGTCTATGGGGATAGGAAGTTGTTGTTTGGGAAGTCCCGCCCGCTTTATGAAGAGTCCTGAAGCGGCTGAATACTTGAAAAAGCTAAACTTCAGTGAAGGTTACGAACTGTTATATTGCATCGGCTTCGGCTATCCCGATGAGGCTCCAACCGCCAAGCCTCGTGAAGCAGACAAAATCCAATTTATCGAGTAAAATATATCACTAAAATTTAAATGTAGAAAAAACAGAGGCATAATGTAATCTTATTTAAAGATGCAGTTCCATACGAAGGCGTATTGTCAAGAGCAACTTCTGCAAACGGCGTATGGGTTTTGCCGCATGACTTTACCCGTTATGAAGATATTGAAGACGCAAGAACGAAGAACTACCTGTTGTTCAAGGCTAATGATGGTGCTAAGCACGCTTTGTCGTTGACCGCAATGTTGGGCAACACCACCATCAAGACAGCTTATGATTTGGGCGCAAGCTTGAAGAAAATAGGCAAAGTGGAAGTATATCCTAATAATCTGACTAACTGTGCTGTAAATAAGGAATATGTTCCGACTTATTCAACTTCATCTGTTGATGCCAATGCCGTTTACGACTATTGGTTGACTTTTGAACAATCTGCAGACAATCTGAAAGCTGTTCAGCTGTATGGCGCAGAAATCGTTAACGATGGACACTCTTTCAGATATACAAGAGACACAGGTGTAAACAATTCTGTTAAATTGGTCTACAACTATATTTTGATGGACGGAACTGTAGTAGAGGGTGATAAAGCGCCTATATTTACTGCATTGATACGCGAAGAAATGGCTACAGAACATACTGTAACATTAGAACGCCTGAATGTTCCGATGGATGCAAAATACATTGATGGAAAAGACAACAAAGAATTGACTTGGATTGATAATTGGATTTGGAGTAATAACGGCGAAAAAGTATTTGCATTGAATACTGAAGCATACTCTTTGACTGAATTGCTTAACGGAATGAGTGATGTAGAAAAAGCAGTATGGAATAGTGCAATTGCAAACAACTCCGTGAAACTGACCGTTATTGGTGGTGAAGGTGACAATAACCAAGATAATGACAATGACGATATGGGTCACAATGTCCGTTATTCTGTTGACACAAAGAACAATACCATTACTTTCCAGTTCTGTGTATCTTATGGATATCCATACAATTTCAGCTTGAACAACGCATACCAGTTGACTTTGACTGTAAACGATCAAGATACCCAGACTCCGGTAGCATCTATCGTATTGCCGTTTGAATTTACTCAACCGACTTTGGATATCACTCGTGAAAACGGTGAAAAGGCTATTTGGACCAGCGATACAGAATTGAGACTGTATGGTGATAAAGTTGGTAATTATATGTATGCTCCGCTCTTTGAAGCATTCACTACTGCATATGAAAAGGAATATAGCAAATTTATACCTAATGCAGAATATTATGTACTGAAAGGTAATCCTAAATATAACATTTATGATGGTAAAATTATGGATTACACTTATGACAAATTGAATGCACCGTTAACAGAAATTGCTTATTCAAGTAAGGCTGAAGAATGGGAGACCTATATTCACAAGGGTGATGTTAACAGTAGCGAAATTGAAATCTTCGCTGAATATAATTTCTATGGAGTATATCCAGCAACAGAAGAGCAAGTAAAAGACTTTACATTAGTATTTGCAAGCTTACTGGGTGATGCAAAAGAAGTTAAGACTAAAGCATCTGAATACATTTCTAATAATGTAACCCGTGAAGTTATCTTGAAAGATACAGATTTCACTTTGACCGATGCATTAGGTAATCCATTCTATCTATTTGATGGTATTACAGCTGATGGTAATATTGATCCGCGAGATGAAATGAACCAACGTCAAGGCTTTGAAGAAGATACTGAAGGTTTTGCACGTAATTTCGTTCTTGCAAATGCAAATATCACTGCAGTAGATAAAAATGGTAAGACTATTTTTGATAAGGCTAAGGGTAGTATTATTGTAGGTACAGCAGGAACTGCAGATGTTGGTCCAGATGGTTCAATAACTATTACTCAAGGTTATGCAGGATTCTATGAAAATCTTTATACTAAGACCAATGGTTGGGCAGTATCAGGTCCTTATGAAGATAAGGTTGTTGTCGTTAACTTGCCAGCTAAACAAGCGAATAAGAAAGAAGGTTTGCCTGCTGTTCCAGGTGGCATCATGATTCAGTTGCCTAATAATATCGGTACAACTGAGCCTATAACTCTCAAGTTCGAATTGGTTGACGTATTCGGTGTTACTAAGACTCTGTCTGTAACTGTAAAAGCAGCGAAGTAATAACAGCCTAAGAAGCTGTTTTGAATTTATCGTGCGATGATTTGGGATGAGTTTTTGAGGCATTTTCGCTTCTGTGATGAGGAAGATAGCGGGCTATCTGACGAAGAACAGGAGC
>NZ_NFJG01000122.1:0-12762 GCF_002159755.1 Bacteroides sp. An269 | reverse complement strand
ACGCATAAAGTCATAGGTTTTATTAAGTTATTTCTTTCATTTACAAATTTAATAATTCTCTTGGCTTTATGCTATTTTGCTAGCACATTACAAACATAGGAACTAAATTTTTTTCTTATCTTTGCAACGAAATCACCGCTTCATACATACGAACCATAGCGAAGCGGCAAGATTGGATCAAGTTAACAAACTGAATATTAAAACCTTGTGATATGGAAGCAATATACTTGAAGCACATGATGCTTTATTCTTCTTGTCACATAAAAACGGTAGACCATTGCTGCTGAGTTTCGTCCAGAATCCTACCGCTACACCTGGAAAAAGGTACTTCAGAACTTTCATGCAATTGTCATGAAGGGAACATGGGAAATACATTTAAATGAAGCATACAAATGATCGACAAACTCAATCATTTGGATTACTGCTGGTACGTTGTGCGCACCCGGCCTCGTCAGGAAAAAAAGTTTGTAAAACTTTTAGAACAATATAAGGCGAAGTCTAAAAACATTCTCGAAGTCTATGCACCTACCCATACCACAGTCACAGTCCGTGGTGACAATGGCGACAAGCAGGCACCCTTGTTTGTGGGAATTGTATTTGTACTTGCTACCCAAAAATCGTTGATAGACTTTATGGAAGAACACGCTATGGAGGGCGTTGTGCAGTACGAGCGCAAAACAGAGAAAGGAGAAAAGACACGCATGCGTGTTATCCCTGAAGAACAAATGCGCGCTTTCCGGGATTTCAACGAAAACTACGCAGAACAGATGATTATCCTTGAACGACCATATACCGACTATGCATTCAACCCCAAGACAGGTAACCCCAACGAAATTGTGCGCGTCATAGACGGTCCGCTAAAAGGCCGGGAAGGATATATCGCCCGCTTCCGCAGAGATAAACGGCTGGTGTTCCAAATGCGGGGACTAAAGAAAGACAGTTACCTCACCGTTTCCCTTCCCAACATCTGGAACTTCCACGTAGTCCGCCTGCACAATGCCGAAGGCGACCGTTTGTCCATCGGTACAGAAAAAGGACGTGCCATCGACCTGCTCATCGGTATCCTGCAAGCCTGCGGCTATGGCGAACAGACACTCCCCTTACTCTACGAAATCATAGACAGCCTGATTGTCAGACCCTCATTGGTTTCCCTTTGCCAAGACCTTCATAAAAAAGGCAACACAGCCTTAAGCATGCGACTGGCACAAATAAACGGCAATGAGGCAGAACTCATCCTGAATCTCGTGCGCTACGAGCATGACAATCCCGGCTATGTAAGGCAAAACTGGCAGAAGCTCGTTCTCCGTCCGTACCTCACTCCGACAGCAGGTATAACATTGGAAGACAGCCAAGACGAGACAAAGCTTCAGCATACACACTTTACGGAAATCATCCGTAAAATAGAAATAACAGAAGAAGCTTACTACCCCAGCAAGAAAAAAAACGAAAGCATTACCACGACTTATTATGCGCACATCGGCATCCTGAAGGATAAGGAAAAAGACGAATATACATTCTTCGCCAACTGGGACGAATTCCTCGGCGAATACTTCCTGACGGCAGAAAAAGCCAACGAAAAGCTGGTTAGCGGAACCATCCGAACTGCTCACGGGAACAATACGGACAACGGAAAGCAAGAAAAGCTCATCGAGTCTTTCCGCAACTACGCCCCTTCCCTCTATAAGGTATTGACGGATACGTCTTCGGCAGTAAAAGCCATACAAAGGCTTGCAGTCGGTACAGACACCTTGAATGTGATGGCAATAACGACCACCGACCCCGAGAAAGGTAAAAACGAATTGATAAAGACATGCACCGATATCTGCCAGGAGATAAACACCACCACACACCTTGCTATATGGCGCAGGTACTTGCGGACGGTATGGCTGCATCAATAAACCGTCGGAGAAATCAAGAAAAAATAGAGAATAATCTGAAAGCCTGTTTTAAGAGACTGTGTCTTGAATTTATCGCGTGCTGATTCGGAACCTCATAACTGCGTTGCTTGTAAGATTATTAATCTTCACGCCGAAAGATTATTAATCTTCAAGCTGTAAGATTAATAATCTTACAAACGATGCAGCTATATTGCGGAGAGAACAAAGCTTGCTTGACATGCCGGATATGTAAGCCAGCATAATTGAAGAAGCGGATTTGCAACCCAATGTAACACCAACTGTGTGTATTCCATAAAATGCACATTCACACACGGTTCAAAGTATAACTATTTATTTTATTCATGGAAAACACTTCTGCAAACAACAAGCGCATAGCCAAGAATACGCTGCTGCTGTACTTCCGTACCCTGTTCATCATGCTCGTCACACTTTATACGAGCCGTGTGGTGCTGAACACGTTGGGCGTGACGGATTATGGTATTTATAATGTGGTAGGAGGTGTGGTGGCAATGTTCGGTTTTATCAACGGTTCCATGTCATCCGCCACGCAGCGATACATTACGTTTGCATTGGGAAAGGGCGATCAAAGCAATCTGCAGAAGGTGTTCAGTACGGCGTTGCAGATACATGTTCTTATCGCTGTATTGATTGTGGTTTTAGGCGAAACGGTCGGACTATGGTTCATGTACACCCAAATGCAGATACCGACAGACCGCATGGATGCAGCCTTCTGGGTGTTACAGTGTTCGATTGCCTCTACCGTCATCATGATAATCAGTGTCCCTTACAATGCCGATATTGTCGCACACGAAAAGATGTCGGCTTTTGCTTATATTTCTATTTTGGAAGCCGTGTTGAAATTGGCTGTCGTTTACATGCTTGTTGTTTTCTCGTATGACAAACTGATACTTTATGCCTTTCTTATTTTAGCAGTACAGTTGCTTATACGCCTGTGTTACAGCCGATATTGCAATCGGCATTTTGAAGAATCCAAATACCGTCATGTTTGGGACAAGTCCTTGTTCAAGGAAATGACTGGATTTGCAGGGTGGAGCATGTTCGGCAACTTATCTTCCGTACTTTTCAGTCAGGGACTGAATATGCTGTTGAATGTCTTTTTTGGTCCGGTGGTCAATGCAGCCCGTGCAGTAGCCGTACAGGTTCAAAGTGCCATACAGCAGTTTGTCACCAACTTTCAAATGGCACTCAATCCTCAGATAACCAAGACATACGCCAAGGGAGAAATGGGTGAGATGCACAAACTGATGTTCCGCAGTGCAAGGTTTTCCTTTTACCTGTTGTTCTTGCTGTCCTTGCCGGTGCTGTTTGAAACAGACTTTATCCTTACAGTGTGGTTGAAGACGGTTCCCGACCATACGATAGTCTTTTTAAGAATCATGATCTGCACATCGCTGCTTTATACATTATCCAATCCGTTGATGATTGCTAATCAATCAACCGGAAAAGTAAAGAGATATCAGGCAGTATGCGGTACTATCCTGTTGATGATACTTCCCATTTCATACATCTGCCTACGGTTTGGATGCCCTGCCTATTCAGTATTTATCGTCCATTTTGCAGTGGAGTCAATCACCCAGATTGTCCGCATGCTTCTACTTCGTCCCTTAATCGGCATACGGGTGCAGGATTATCTGAAACATATTTATCTGAAAGTGTCAGTTGTGGTAATTCTTTCCGTTATCCTGCCTTTCTTGGTCTATGAAAATATGGATGCTACGGTATTACGCTTTTTTACGGTTTGCACAGTATGCGTATTGTCTGTCGGGACGATAGTATATATGGTTGGATTATCTTCAAGCGAACGTGAGTTTATCTATGCGAAGGTTATCGGAATCTACAATAAGTTTTTACAGAAATGATAAAGATTGTAAACAAACAGGATTGCTGTGGCTGTTCGGCATGTGTCCAGCGGTGTCCCAAGCATTGCATCACATTGAAAGAAGACGGGGAAGGCTTTCTTTACCCACATGTTAATTCTGACGAGTGTATTGATTGCGGATTGTGTGAGAAAGTCTGTCCGGAACTGCATCATGGCGAACGGCATATCCCGTTGGAGGTGTATGCTGCCAAGAACAAGGATGAATCCATACGTATGCAGAGCTCTTCAGGAGGTATCTTTACCTTGCTCGCTGAAAAGGTAATACAGGAGGGGGGAGTCGTATTCGGTGCTGCATTTGATGTGAACTGGGAAGTGATGCATACGTATGCAGAAACAATGGAAGGGCTTGTGGATTTCCGTGGTTCAAAATACATGCAAAGCCGTATAGGCACTGCTTATCAGGATGCTGAATATTTTCTGAAGCAAGGAAGGAAAGTATTATTCAGCGGCAGCCCTTGCCAGATAAAAGGGTTGAAGTTATTTTTGCGGAAAAACTATGATAACCTGATAGCGGTTGATTTTATTTGCCACGGTGTGCCCAGTCCGAAAGTATGGCGTGAATACCTGAAAGAGACAATCGCCCGTAAGAGCGGAAAAAATTCAGTTTTGCCTTACCCTATACCTTGTAAGATAGGAATAGACACAGTCGATTTCCGTTCCAAATCAACGGGTTGGAAAAAATTCAGTTTTGCTCTTACCCTCTCCGAGACGTCAGTCGAAGGAGTCAAAAATACAGTTTTGCTATCTTCTGTATTTTCTGAAAATCCTTTCATGAGGGCTTTCCTTGCCGATTTAATACTCCGGCCGAGCTGTTACAGTTGCCCGTCTAAATCGGGCAGGAGCGGAAGCGACCTCACAATAGCCGACTATTGGGCTATCCCACAGGTGGCACCGGAGTTTGACGATGACAAAGGAGTGAGCCTTGTATTGGTACAGACTGAAAAAGGAAAATCGTTCTATCAATCCTTGAAAGAAAAGACGACCTTTATAGTTACAAGCTATCAAGAAGCGCAAGGGGCGAACGGAGGATTCAAGGAGAAGACACCGATGCATCCCAAGCGTAGCCGGTTCTTTACAGAGTTTGCACAAAGTGATGATATAATCGGGTTAATTGACCGGACTCTCCGGATTCCTTTATACAGAAAATTACTGAAAAAAGTAAAAAATGGAATCAAGAAAATGCTTAAATCAGATAAGTAATCGGAGTGAAAAATTGCATAAACACTTGTAAATCCATATCTTTGCATATCATTAAAGTTGAAGGAGGATTTGCGATGTTAGGAGTGAATGTAAAAAGAGAACCTGTAAAGGGTAAGTTTGCCCGTGAGATTCGGGAGCGGATGCGCCGTATCTTGTCTGAAGAGTTGAACGAAAACGACAAGAAAGAAATCCGTAAGCACAAACAGATTATGAAAGGCATAACTATTGTCTGGAAATAAAAGCAAGCATGGAACTTAGCATTGAAGTCTTGAAAGACAGGCAATTCCTGCACGATTTCCGGTGCGGAGTTCCGGCGATGGACCGTTTTATTCAGGACGGTCTGTATCTTAGTGTCCTTCACCATTATTGCCAAGCCTACATTGTCAAGTTAAGGAAAGAGGTAATAGCCTTGTTTGCTTTGAGTTTTGACTCTTTGGATTTGGATGAAGATGACAAGAATGACCTAATGACAGGAATATCTGTAGCAGATACCCCCTTATTAACAGAAAATTACAAAGAGATATTCTTAAGCAAGCCCCATTATCCGGCTTTAGAGATAGCCTATCTGGCAGTTGACGAACGTTACAGCCGTCAGGGTTGGGGACGTGTCATTATTGAGGCTATAGCCGACAAGGCACAGACATAGGAAATGGCAGGCTGCCAGTTTCTGACCGTAGAGGCTTTGAACGTACAAGGTCATAATGCTGTGACATTTTACTCCAAGTGTGGCTTTTCGCCCAGCGAATACCCCAATCCTAATAAAGGCACCTTACGTATGTTCCGCACGCTTTATCCGGAAAAGGAAGAAGAATAAACCCACAATTTATACCTTAAATATATAGGCGACTGTATTTATTCTTTTGCAGTCTCCTTTCATTCTATTGTCTTTATTAAAATGAAAATCGGGATTTTAACGCTTCCCCTCCATACCAATTATGGAGGGATACTTCAGGCGTATGCCTTACAGACGGTATTGGAACGGATGGGGCATGAAGTATGTTTGATTGAGAAGAAACATAAACCTTTGCAGCTGCCCTTATGGAAAGCTCCTTTGGTATACGGGAAACGTATTATAAGAAATATTACCGGACATCCTTTCCCTATATTTTACGAACAGAAAATAAATCGTGAAAAGCCTATTGTACAGCAGCACACAGACAAATTTATTCATAAGTATATCAAGCGGAGATTCGTGGATGATTTTTCAGAAATCAAGGAAACGGATTTTGATGCGATTATTGTAGGGAGTGACCAGATATGGCGTCCGAAATATTTTAAAGATAGCATAGAGCATGCTTATTTGGATTTTACAAAAGACTGGAACATCAAGCGTATTGCATATGCTGCCTCTTTCGGGACAGACGAATGGGAATATACCCCTGAACAGACCAAACGCTGTGGAGAACTGTTGAAACATTTTAATGGAATTTCTGTAAGAGAGGATTCTGGAGTGGATTTGTGCCGTACACATTTTGGCGTAGAAGCCCAGCAGGTCCTTGACCCGACTATGCTTTTGACAAAAGAAGATTATATTCAGCTGTTTGAGAATACAGATACACCGAAGAGCAAGGGAACTTTGCTGAATTATATTTTGGATGAAACCCCTGAAAAGCTTGCATTGATAGATCAAATTGCCCAAGAAAAGAATTTAGTGCCTTTTCGGGTGAATTCGAAAGTAGAAAATAAAAAAGCTCCTTTGAAAGAGCGCATACAGCCGTCTGTAGAGCAATGGCTTCGTGGGTTTTATGATGCGGAATTCGTTGTAACCGATTCTTTTCACGCTTGTGTATTTTCTATTTTGTTTAACAAACCATTTATAGCCATAGGAAATGAAGATAGAGGTACGTCACGTTTTACCTCGCTATTGTCAATGTTCGGGCTGAAGGATAGATTAATAACAGGTGGAACAACTTTTAGGCTTAATGAAGGGAATGATGCAAACGCAAACAAAAAACTTTATAGTTTGCGGCAAAAATCAATGGGCTTTATAACGAAGGTAAATGGGTAGAACTTTTATTTATAAGAATAAGAATAACAATAAAATACTTTACATTTTATGGGAAACGAAAATAATGATTTGGATAGATTGCATGAGATTATGTCTAAAGCGGAAGAAAAAAGTCATGATGCGTACACACAGTTAAAGGCTACACAAAAAGCACGTAAAGACCTAAAAAGGTCTATCTTAGAAAAGCAAAAAGAAAGACGTAAAACTGATGAAAGCATCATCACGATAAAGAATGAAGAACTTGATGAATTGGACGGTTTGAACGATAGAATCGACCATCTTAACGATGAAATCTGTAAAACTAAGAAATAATCTTCCACACTGATTATTAAAGTCTTTAGTTGATAGTACAATTAGAATTTTCAATTTATGTCTTTTCCTAAAATCTCAGTTATAGTTCCCGTTTATAATGTGGAACAATATTTGCCACGCTGTATAGACAGCATATTATCCCAAACATTTACTGATTTTGAATTGCTGCTGATTGATGACGGGAGTACGGATAAATCTGGTATGATTTGCGATGAGTATGCTAAGAAAGATAACCGGATTAGGGTGTTTCATAAGAAAAATGGAGGGGTAAGTTCGGCTAGGAATGTTGGATTGGATAACGTAACTTATGCATCTAGGGAGGGAGTAAATATTCTCAATAAATATATTCTCTTTGTCGATAGCGATGACTATTTGTGTTTACAGCATCTTCAGAATTATAATGATAACTTAAATGCTGATATAATTTGGCAAGGATATAGATTGTTTGATCAGATGTCGGGAGTCACTATTTCGGAAAAAAGAGCTGAAGCTCAGTTTGCCTCAAACAAAAAGGCCTGTGTAGATTTGTTTTGCAAACTATTTAAGATGAAAAATTTTTTCGGTCCAACTTGGAGTAAGTTATTTCGGTTTGATATAATTGAACAACATCATTTACGGTTTGCTGATGATATTTGTTTTCGCGAGGATGAGTTGTTCACGTTTCAATATTGCAAGTATGTAGAAACTGCACGTGTATTACCGACGGTGACATATAATTATCAAGAAACTGCAAATTCATTGATGAGACGTTACGTAAATCCACATATGATTTATAATGTGATAAATAAAAGTTATGAGGCGACACAACAATTGCCTTTGACGCAAAATTTTAAAAATATAATTGAGGATTATTATACGGATTCTCTTGTCATGTGTGGTTGGTCATTATATTCAACCAAACATTTAGAATCAAGAAATAGTAGAATGCACTTTTTGAAATTGATTTTAAAAAGAAAAAGATTGAGACCTGCCAAAATTTTATTCAGATTTGCGCCTTTACAAAACCCAACAGCTTTGGATTTATATCATTTGGCACGATATTTTATAAAAAGAATGATGAGAAAATAACAATAAGATCAGACACTTATCGGAGTAGAGAATTGTAAATCACTGAATGATAACTCTGTATGCAGGGAATACATCGGTATTTGTTTATCGCATAAAATTGGCCACAATATGTATGAACATGTTAAATTAGTTTTTTGTACTTTTAGTCTGTTGTTAATATGGTCTTTTGTTTATTCTGGGAAACGTATTTCATGTGTTCAGAATGATAAGTCATATTGGAAATTAGCAACCTTACCTATTATTGTTTTTACTTTATTTTATGGATTAAGATTTGGGCGATTAATCGATTATAATTTATATGCGGTCAGATATTATAGTTTAGGGAATCATTTGGATGATGAGTACGAATTATTGTTCCGATATGTATGTCATTGGGGGGCATCTTTGGGTATTCATTATCAATTTCTTATTCTTTTAATAACTTTCTTGGTGATATTGTCTGTTTTTTATTTTATAAAAGATGTAGTTTACAGGAAATCGATGTTATATATACTGATTGTTTTTCTTTTTGTTATTCCACCTATAGAGCAATTAGTAAGATGGTATTTTGCTGCAGCATTTTATGTATTTGCTATTTCTTTCTTTTTGAAATATGACTATGTAAAATTCGGTATATTTTCTCTTTGTGCGTGTTTAACCCATATTGGATATATTCCTTTATTAGTTTTTTTTATTGCAATATATTTTATTCATATTCAGCTAATTCCGACAAACATATGCTTTGTTTTGTTGATTCTTTCTGTTTTTTAGGAAGTACACAACTTTTAGAAGGATTAACCCCTTATGTAAATATATTATCAATGAATGATAAATCTGCTATGTATGTTGATGGATTCTCATCTCTTGTAACAGAAGGTACGCAAAATATAGGAATTAGAGAATATCGATTTACTACTCAAATAAGAATAATATTAGCTAATAGTTTTCCACTGTTCTTTCTGAAAAACGTAAAAAAAGAAGGTATCAAAATGTGGATAATCAATACTTATTGTATAACTATTTTAATAAGTCCTATTTTTAGTAAAGTAGAAATATTGGATCGTTATATAAGTATCTTATCACTTCTTTCTTGTCCAATTTTTATTGGAGTAGCTTTCAAACTTTTTTTTAAGAACTATTCCAATTTTAAATATCCAATACGGATATGGGGTATTATAAGTTTTATTTCTAATTTATATCCTATATTATCAGGACTATTTGGTAGAGAAGACTGGTGGTATATGCTGTTTATTTGGGATGCTAATGGGAGAGAGATATTGCCTGTTTCCTTATTTTAATAAATTTAAATGTTATAACGATGATAAATAATCCATCTATTTCTATAATAATCCCCATTTTTAGAGTTGAGAATTTTTTACCACGTTGCCTTGACAGTGTTCTCGCGCAAACCTATACAGATTTTGAACTTTTGCTCATTGATGATGGCAGTCCAGATAATTCCGGTAAAATATGTGACGAATATGCAAAGAAAGATAAGCGAATCAAAGTATTTCATAAAAAGAATGAGGGGGTTAGCGTAGCAAGAAATGTAGGATTAGATAATGCCAGAGGCAAATATGTAGCTTTTATAGATTCAGATGATTGGGTAGAAGTTGATTATCTCAGTTGTCTTTATACCACTGCTGAAGATCAATGTGCAGACATCGTTGCTTGCGATTATCTCATAGAGAAAGGTTCTACAACTCCGGTATATATGAAGCAGAAGCATGTAAACGACCGATTGGTTGTCATAAAAATGTTATTGACTAATGAATTAAAGGGATATTTATGGAATAGATTGTTCAGGCGAAATCTTTTTTCAGTAAACCAAATTCGTTTTTCAGCAGGAATAGGGATGTGGGAGGATTTGGAAGTACTTGTTGCTTTGTGTTATAACGCTTCAAAAATTGCCTATTTGCCCCTAGGACTATACCACTATTCAATAATCAATCAGCAATCCGCAACATATAGTTATGACGAAAAAAAAATAAGCCAACGGATTTATATTACTCACTTATTGAAAGATTTTCTGAAAGCGCATGGATTAGAAAAGTCTTGCATTAGAGAGTTACATATACGCCAACTGTTAGCTAAAATGGAATATGCTACTGATGTCAAATTACACAATTTTAAAAAGTGGAATGAAACTTTTCCCGATGCATTTAATAAAAACTGGAGTCTGAACTATCCGTTGTGGATAAAAATCCAACAGTGGTTAGTCCATTACAAACTTTATCCAATTGCATATGTTACACTTCTATTCAAAAGAATAATAAAATACTAATTTCTTTTATGATCCCCAAAATCATTCACTATTGTTGGTTCGGAAATAATCCCATACCGAAACGTTTTCAACGCTTTATAGATGGCTGGAAAAAGTTAATACCCGATTATGAATTCGTTTGCTGGAATGAAAATCGTATAGATGTGAATAGCTTGCCTTTTACCAAACGAGCATACGAGTTGAAGAAATTAGCCTTTGTGGCAGACTATACACGACTTTATGCACTCTACAATTATGGTGGCATTTACTTAGATACGGATGTCAAAGTATTGAAACGTTTTGACCCATATCTTGATAATTCTTTTTTCTCGTCTGTGGAGTACCATCCCCAAAAAGACATTGCAAGTTTTATTGATAGCAAGGGCAATCGGACAACATCCAAAGAAGATATAGGGATTGCTATTCACTCTGCTATTATTGCAAGCGAACCTCACACACAGTATATCAAGGAATGCTTGAAATACTATGAGAAATCAATGTTTTCTGACGTAATGTCTGAAAATAAAATAATTCCGGTAGTCTTGGCCATTACTGCTGAGAAATATGGATTTAAATACATTGATAATGAACAGATTTTGCGTGATAATATTCATATTTATCCATCCAAAATCTTTTCAGAATACAGAACAAGTTCTCGTGAATCTGTTGCAATTCATTATTGTGAAGGATCATGGGTAAAGCCTACAATTGGTTTGAGACTTCGCAATATATGCAAAAGAAATGCTTTCCTTTTAAACCTATGTATGTCATTAAAAAAACTGAGAAGAAACAAATCTAACTTCCAGACTTATGATTGATATGAAAAAGTTATTTTCTTTCAACTCCGAGCTGAATAAAGTAACCGGAGTGCAAAAGGTGTTGCTCGATATCCATCATGCTGTGAAGGATACGTATAATGCCAAGATAGTGGGTACTATACCGTATGGACAAGTGAATAAGAATCATGGGATAACGCAGTCGGAATATATACAGTTTAAGAATCCGTTTATATTTTACAATTCCATCGTGATTGTACATGAACGGAAATTCTTGTTGATGTTCTGGTTGATGAATCATCTGCTGTTCCAACGAATAAAATTGGTGTATGTGCATCATAATGTGTTATATGGTATGAAAAGGCTAACGTTTATACCTAAAACTGTAGTGGCTATATCAGATAGTGGCATTCAAAATTTAATGGAATATTTTAAAGTTCCTCAAGGAAATATCCATAAGATTCACAATTGCGTAACGGACATTCATCCACGAGAACGTATTTATACCATAAAAGATAAAAACATTACGCTCCTTTACCCAGCAAGAATAAACAGTGTTAAAAGGCAAGTTGAAATATACAGAAAATTGAAAGGCAAACTGAATAGCAATATACATATATTGTTCGCTGGTGAAGGTCCTTTTCTTGAAACCTTACGAGAAGAAGTGAAAGAAGATGAACGGTTCACTTGTTTAGGGTTTAGAAAAGATGTAACGGATTTATTACAAAAATATGATTATATGATGCTTTTCTCTTCACAAGAAGGATTGCCTATCACCTTAATCGAAGCAGCTATGTGCGCCACCCCTATTATATGCAATGATGTAGGAGGCAATTGTGAAATAGCTCATAATGGTCAAAACGCTTTTGTCGTAAGTAATTGGGATGAACTGATTCAATGTCTAAATAGTTTACAAAACGTATCTCATGAAGATTATCTTAAAATGGCAATGCACAGTAGACGTATTTACGAGGAAAACTTTACATTTGAAAAATTCAAAGATAGCTATTTGAAATTACTTTCGACTTTAGAGTGATAATTTTATAAAACTTAACTTATATGGATAAAAGTCCTTTGATTACAATAATTGTCTCCGTTTACAATGGGGAACGATATTTGGAAGAATGCATAGAATCTGTTTTAAATCAAGATTATCAACAGATAGAGTTAATCGCTGTAGATGATGGATCATCGGATTTTTCCGGTCGAATTCTTGATAAATATGCACAAAAGGATAAACGGATGATTGTCGGCAGAGTCAACCAGCGAGTGCAACATTACGAAATATTTTTGAAAAAGACCTCAGCCGGAGTCGAGAAATTGAGTTTTTCTCTCGGTCTGGCATTAATTTTCTTCCT
>NZ_NFJG01000121.1:0-13205 GCF_002159755.1 Bacteroides sp. An269 | reverse complement strand
TCGCTCCTGTTCTTCGTCAGATAGCCCGCTATCTTCCTCATCACAGAAGCGAAAATGCCTCAAAAACTCATCCCAAATCATCGCACGATAAATTCAAAACAGCTTCTCATTTTCGTGTGTGCTTTGGGCGATAAATTCAAAACAGTTTCTGAATGAATGTCCTCAAAATGCCAGTCGAAATGAAGCTTATCCGGTGGCTGATGGATATGGCTGCATTGGGCATTGCGACTAGCTTCATAGGCTTATGAAACTAGTTGCGTTTCGGACGGCCTCTCGTGCGGAGGGAACCGTGCGGTAATAAAAATGTATTCTTGGCAGGGCACAATCGTATCTAGGAGTACAAGTGTGTGGAATATCTATCTGATTCTGCTCTTTTTAAATTAATTTTTCCACACAAATAACCAACTATTTCACCTTCTTTCATAATATTTGCTATAATTTTGTTACCCAAATGTGAAACGAAGTTAAGCCTACTATTATGAAAGGCACATGCGGACAGATAAAAGGGGGAGAATGCACTTTCTTCCAAGAAATTTTCTCTTCGTGTCCTTTCAGAGTAGACGCAAGGACTGGATTTATTTTTAATACTCAACTTAATATTTAGTTTATGGATTTAGCAAATTTAGTTCGTAGGGCAGGAGCTACGCTATTGCTGGCTATGCTGTGTCTCGTTACGTTTGCTCAGGGAAAGACGGTGACCGGTACGGTTGTAGACGGCACGGGTGAGCCGCTGATTGGAGTAAGCGTATTAGTGAAAGGTACTACTGCGGGAGCGATTACCGATTTCGACGGTAAGTTTTCTATTCCGAACGTGAAAGCAGGAAGTACGCTGGTGGTGTCGTATATCGGGTATGCTACTCAGGAAATCAAGGTGGATGACCAAACTACATTTAACATTACATTGGCAGACGATGCCCAGCTGCTGGACGAAGTGGTGGTAATCGGATACGGAACAATGTCAAAGAGGGACTTGACCGGTTCAATCGCTTCGGTTGACGCGGAACAATTGGCAGCCGTACCTGTAAACAATGTGTCGGAAGCATTGACTGGTAAGATGCCGGGTGTATCTATCACAACCACGGAAGGATCTCCCGATGCTGAAGTGAAAATCCGTGTGCGTGGAGGTGGTTCTTTGTCGCAGGATAACTCTCCTTTATATATTGTGGACGGATTTCCGGTAAGCAGTATCAGTGATATCGCTTCGGCAGATATCGAAAGCATCGATGTGTTAAAGGACGCTTCTTCTACCGCTATTTACGGTGCTAAAGGAGCCAATGGTGTTATTATCATTACTACGAAGTCCGGACACGAAGGGAAGCCGCAAGTCAATTTCGGTGCATCTTTCGGTATACGCAAGCGGGTAGGCGAAGTAGGTGTGTTAAGCCCGTATGAGTATGTGATGTACCAGCAGGAACTGAACCAGGACGGAACGAATTACGGTTTGTATCAGGATTTGGACATCTGGAAATCGGTAGAAGGGACTAACTATCAGGAAGAGCTTTTCGGACGTACGGGTAACCAGCAACAATACAACGTGAGTGTAAACGGTGGTACGAAAGAAACCAAATATGCGGTCAGCTATTCACGCAATGACGAAAAGAGCGTCATGATCGGGTCGGGCTATGCACGTAACAATATTACCGTAAAGTTGCAGACCAAGTTGAACAAGTGGTTGACGCTTGACTTGAACGACCGTTTCTCGTATACGGAAATTGACGGTTTGAGTGGTGGTGCTGATACACAGGAGAGCAGTAAGGCATACTCAATCGTGGCGCGCAGTACCATCTATCGTCCGATAACCCGTCTTTCGGAAGATTTTGTGGACGAGGATACCGGTAATACGGATTTTACTCCGTTGGAACGTATTAACGCGACTTATAAGAAGCAGACCCGTCTGCAGAACAATGCCAATGCCAGCCTGACATGGGAGCCGATAGAAGGCTTGAAATTCCGTTCGGAATACGGATACGGATGGCGTTATAATAACACAGACCAGGTGTGGGAAGCCAAAGCTACCGCCAATTCGAAGTTCGGTTATTCCGGCCAGCCTCAGGCATATCTGACCAAGCGTGTCCAAAAGGAATGGCGTTTGGCGAATACGGTGACATACGACCATAAGAACCTGTTGGCAAAACAAGATAAGTTTAACGTAATGATTGGTCAGGAAATGACCAGTTCATGGTATGATGATACCAATATGACTTCGGTAGGCTTCCCGACCGACAATACGGTAGACCAGGTGCTTGCCTCTATGGGTAACGGAACGGCATTGCCCACTGAAACTTATATTGGTATCAAAGATAATACTTCTTCTTTCTTCGGACGTATCAACTATTCATTGCTTGACCGTTATTTGCTGACCGCTACGGTTCGTGCCGATGGTTCCAGCAAATTCACCGACGGCAACCGTTGGGGCGTATTCCCCTCTGTAGCTTTAGCATGGCGTATCAGCGAAGAATCATTCATGAAAAAAGCGAGCGACTGGCTTTCCAACCTGAAACTCCGTCTTTCGTTCGGTACAGCAGGTAACAACCGCATTGATGCCAAATACATGTATACGACTTATTCGCTGGGTAGCACGAGCGACCGTACCATTTATTTCGGTGAATCGGCAGCTTCGATGTTGCAACGCGGTGACATGCTTTCTAATCCTGACTTGAAATGGGAAACTACCATAACCCGCAACATCGGTATTGACTTTGGTTTCTTCAATAGCCGCATAACCGGTAGCATCGATGCTTATTGGAATACGACAAAAGACTTGCTGATGCGCCAGACGCTTCCGGGTGCTTCCGGATACAGTTATCAGTATCAGAATGTAGGGCAGACTTCTAACAGGGGTATCGAGTTTATGACGGACATTGTGATTGCCGATAAAAACGACTGGGGATTGAACTTCAGCTTCAACATTGCATACAACCGGGGCAAGATTGACAAGTATCCTGGCGGGGCTACTTGGGAAAGCAGCCGTTGGTCTGGTTCGGGTGTTATCAGTCAGGAAGAATTCTATCTGGAAGAAGGCGGACGGCTGGGTGAAGTATACGGCTATATTTACGATGGTGTGTATACAACCGATGATTTGCAATGGAACGGCACGGGATGGGCAATCCGTACAGACGCAGAAGGAAATCCTGTAACTCATGGATTAGGTACTGTAACAGGTTCATTGGAACCGGGTTCGATGAAGCTGAAAGACGTGAATAACGACGGTGTTATCGATGCCAATGATAAAGTCCGTTTGGGCAATACCATTCAGCCAGTGATTGGTGGTTTCGGACTGAACGGCCGTTTCCTGAAGAACTTTGACTTTACGGTATTCTTTAATTATCAATTGGGAGGTCAAATCATCAACGGAACAAAAGCCGCTTCAAGTTATTATGAAGGCTCACGCCAACACTATAATGTGAACAATAACTTTACAATGGCCAACCGTTGGTCGCGCGTAGACCCCGTTACAGGCGAAAATATGATGAACCGTAATTTTGCCAATGACTACATTGCCGCTCATGGCGAACAGGCTTATTATGACTATATCAATGGCGTGAACAGCGGAAAGTCTATTTATAACCCGGCTACCGTAACCGGACGTCCCCTTACCAGCTGGGATGTGGAAGATGCGTCTTTCTTGCGCTTGCAGACCGTTTCTATCGGTTATACCTTGCCGAAAGCATGGAGCCAGAAGATGCTGATGCAAAATGTACGCATCTATGCTACAGGATATAACTTGTTCTGCTTTACAGGCTATTCGGGAGTAGACCCTGAAGTGGATTGCTGTACCAGCACTCCGATGACTCCGGGTGTGGATTATGCGGCTTATCCCAAGAGCTTCTCTATTGTTGGAGGTATCAACGTTACATTCTAAAAACCTGAAAAAAGGATTGAAATATGAAAAATATATATAAGACATGGGCACTGGCAGGCTTGGCCTTTGCCACAACATTGACATCTTGTTCCGACTTCTTGGACCAGACGTCTCCTTCTGAAATGTTTCCCGAAACGGTATACAATACGGAAGGATATACCCAACAAGCTTTGAACAAAGTATATGCCGGACTTGTGTTAGACCACACTTACGGATGCCGTATTCCGTTGAACTTTTCTACCAACAGCGACATTGAACTGGTAGATGCCTTGACGCAAGAAACTACTACGGCAGATTCCGAACGCGGTCTTTGCAGCTACAATGCTCCCAATTGGAACCGTTTGGCAAATAACTGGAGCGAAATGTTCGAGATTATCGAGAATGCCAATTTGGTTATCGAGGGCATACGCGGTTCCGAAATCCGTGAAAATGAAAACATGCGTTACTATTTGGGTGAAGCACTTACCTTGCGTGCCATGGTGTATTTCGACTTAATCAAGCATTACGGTGATGTGCCCATGAAGATGGAATCCACCAAAAGTGACGGTTCCAATCTTTATTTGGAAAAGACAGACCGTGATGTCATCATGGACTCTTTGCTGGTGGATTTGCAGGAAGCTGCCGAATTGTTGCCGTGGGTAGGAGAGGCAGGTTATACTTCTGAGCATTGTACCAAAGGTTTCGCATACGGACTGGCTGCCCGCATTGCATTGGCTGAAGCTGGTTATGCCATCCGTGAGACACCCAAAGAAGGTTATGTAAACCTGAGTGAGAAGCGTGAAGGCCAGTTGGGATACAGTGACCCTACTTATCCGACGATGCGTCCGGGTGATGAGAAACGCCGCGAACTGTATGAACTTGCCTTGAACTGCTTGGATGCCATCATCACCAGTGGCAGACACCAACTGAATCCCAGTTATGAAGATGAATGGTATCGCATCAACCAGTTGACGCTGGACCAGACGTATTACGAAAACATCTTCGAAGTGGCACACGGACTGAATTATTCAGGTGAGATGGGGTATACGGCAGGTGTACGTATCAATACGGCGGGTAGCCCGTTTGGCTTCAGCAATTCATCAGGAAAAGTGAAGCTGACTGCTCCTTTCTTTATGTCGTTCGATCCGGAAGATGTGCGCCGTGACATAACTTGTGCACCGTACGAATTGCGTGATGTGACTGCTACGCAGACCTTTACGAATGCTCCTTTCGGCATTTATGTGGCAAAATGGGATGTACGTAAGATGACGGAAGAGTGGCGTGCCCAAAATGCTGCTGTAAGTACAAAGACCGGTTATGGCATCAACTGGGTAGTGATGCGTTATTCTGACGTATTGCTGATGTATGCCGAAGTGGTAAACGAACTTTACGGGCCTAACGGTAGCGGGACATGTGGTAAGTCGGCTATGGAAGCTCTGGCGGAAGTGCGCAGCCGTGCCTTTAACGGGAATGCCGAAAAGGTTTCACAATACGTAGCCCAGGCAGCCGGAAGTAAGGAGTCGTTCTTCGACGCTATCGTGGATGAACGTGCTTGGGAGTTGGCAGGTGAAGCTGTACGTAAGTACGACCTTATCCGCTGGGGATTGCTGATAGATAAGACCGTGGAAATGCTTGATTCTTACAAACACGCCATTGAAAATGATGAGTATGTGGCAGACCTGTATTATAAGGAAAGTGCAGGTGCCGACCCTTGGTATCTGGTAGACTATTCCAGTGTATGCTGGTATGAAGAACCGGAGAGTACCAACGATTATAAGAGCGTCAGCTTCTGGGGCAATGTGAAGAAAGACGGGGTGATTCCTGATGACAACAGCACGTACGATGCGCTCAACTACATCAGCAGCGGCCTTATCAGCTACGATAAATATGCTGGTTTCCAAGGTGCTGCCGGACCGGTGATTAACCGTCACGTGTGGCCTATTCATACCACGACTATCAATGATTCTAACGGGCACTTGAAGAACTCTTACGGATTTAATTAATCTCCAATTTTAAAATGATATGAATATGAAAATCAACTATAAATATCTATTCATGGCAGGTGTCCTTACTGCAGGGATGACTGCCTGCGTGGATGACAATGACTGGGGAACCGACAGCAGCTATAACCGTCTGTTCGGGGCACAGGACATACAGGTTTCGGCTATGGCAACTACAGCTGAAGTAACTTTCGACCGTCTTTCAAGCGTGGATTATTACATCCTGGAACTGAGTACAGACAGTCTTTATCAAGAAGACTATCATCAAGGTTCCCGGATTGATACGGTACGCGAATCGCCTTACATCCTGGAAGGGCTGACCGGTGAAACTACTTACTTTCTCCGTATGAAAGCTTTCTCGAATAATGGTACGCCTCCTTCATTGTGGAGTTATTTCGAAGATGGAGACCGCCGTTCGTTTGAAACCGATGGTGAACAGATTTTCAATTCTGTGGCATCGGCAGACTTGACTGAAAGCACGGTGCGCCTGACTTGGCTGGCTGATGCCGAGGTTACACATATTGACGTGTACGCTTCTGAGGAGGCTTTCGATGCCGGTGAACCGGCTCTTCAAACCTATCAGATAACAGCAGACGACCGCGCGGCAAGTGCATGCACCATCAGTGGGCTGGAATCGCAGACCGAATACTGGTTTGTTATCTATAATGGAACAACGAAGCGTGGCGAAATCGGTGCTACCACCACACCGCCGATGCCTGACGCTGACTTGAAGATTTCGCTGGAAGAAGGCGTTACGCTGATTGACCAAGTGCTGATTGACGACCTCGCCGCACAGGCGCAAGCCGCTGCCGGAGGCGCATCAAGCTACAGCCTGACACTGGGTATTCCGGGCGGTGCTGCGATGGAGGTACATGGAGTAGATGAGGAGACAGGCGAAGCGACTGGGCTGGCAATACCTGAAGGCATGTCTGTTACGTTCTTTGCATTACCGGGCGAACGTCCTGTGCTGAGTTTCCAGAAGTCGCTTGAAATCGGAGGTACGCACGGATATATCCGTTTCGAAGGAGTGACGATTGTAGACGACGGCTGCCAGTATCTGGTAAACGAAAGCAACGGTGCCGCTATCGGCGACTTTACGCTGACTAACTGTATGATAGATAACATGAACAGAAGCATCGTACGTCTGCAGGCTTCGGATGCTGTGACTTTCAACGCTATCACGATTGACAATTGTGTGGTTACCAACATCGGTTCAGGTGGCTATGCCGTATTCCGTGTGGACAATGCAGCGTATACTATTGGTGCTATCAACGTAACAAATTCTACGTTCAGTAATGTAGGGCATAACTTTATCCAGGCAGGCAAATGTGCCTTGTCAGAAGTGAATTTCAACGGAGTGACCTTCTATAATGCACCGAACAACGCCAGCCGTTACCTGGTAGATGCGAATGGAAACAGCACGAATGTCAACGTAGAAAATACTCTCTTCGGTCTGACTCCGGGACGAGGCATCCGTACCGATGGCACGGTTACGGTTGTCAACTCTTTCAAGACTACTGACGGCGTGTTCAGCAGCAATGACTTCGATGTAGATGTGACTTCGCCTGAAGCGACTTCTGCAGAAGTGTTTACCGATCCGGAAAACGGCGACTTCACGCTCTTGCTGGATGAGTTGAACGGCATCGGCGACCCGCGTTGGTTTACCGAGTAAAAAGGACAAACAGCCGTAGGCTGAATTTTGATATGTTTTTTCAATAAAAAGAGGCGGTACATCATGCACCGCCTCTTTTTGGCTTCTTATACAGATGCCCGTATTGGCCGATACAAGCGTTTACATTTGCTGATGTAAGCGTTTGTGATTGCCAATACGGGCATTCGTGTTTTCGGAAACTTTAGGTATAACTTGACGGTGCTTACGGCATCACCTTCACTCCCGTGGCATTGACCGTTTTCACATTGTCTGCCGCATGGTCAGGGCGGGGAGTGCCCCATGCTACGTTGCACGACTGCAGCCGGATGTCCGAAGCCGTGTCGATGTAGAAGCCGTACGTGTTGCCACGCACGAAGCCCTCGCCGTCGCATGGACGCTTGTCGTAGATACCACCCTCGTAGGCGGTCTTTTTTTGCAGCGAGAGCGACACTTGGTCGAAGTAGATGTGGTTTACCTTTTCGGGTGTGTCGCCGCCTACAAATGCCCCGTTTTCGCTCGTACAGCGGATATTATGGAAGTAGATGTGGCTCACCTCGCCGCATGCGCCTTTTGTCGCTCCTTTCGGGAAACGCCAGCCGGCATCCTTGTGGTTGCCTACGGCGCGTGGGTAGGAGGTGACGTAAATGGCTTCAGCCTTTCCCCACCACACGTCGGAGAAGAAGCGGCAGTCCACTATCATGTTCGAGAACGTCACGTCGGTCACCGTACCCTCGTCGCGGTTCTGGATGCCGATGCCCCGGTTGCTGTCCTTGATGATGCAGTTGGTGAAGAGCACGCGGCGGATGCTGTCCATGTTTTCAGACCCTATCTTGATGGCGCACGAGCGCGAGGTCATTGTGCAGTTGCTCACCACTACATCCTCGCAGGGACCGTATTGCTCGAATTCGCGGCGGTTCTTCAGGCAGATGCAGTCGTCGCCCGACTCGATGAAACAGTTCGCGATGCGCACGTCTTTCGAATGGTCCACGTCGATGCCGTCGCCGTTGCGGATTTTCAGGTTGTTCAGGATGCTGATGCCGTCTATCGAAGCGTCACGGCAGCCGATGAGATGTACGGTCCAGTAGGCGCTGTTGCGGATGGTCACGTCACGGATGACCAGCTTCTCGACATCCGTCAGTGTCAGCACGTGCGGGCGCGGGTCGAAGTCGGTCACGGGCTTCAGTTCGTACGAGTCTTCCAGTTCCTTGCCCATGAATGCCACGCCGTTGCCGTCGATGGTTCCCGTTCCGGTGATGGACACGTTTTTCAGTCCTTTGCCGCTAATCCACATCATCCCTTCGCCCCGGTTTTCGCCGAATGCGCTTTCGGTGTAGGCGCTCTCGTCAGGGTTCGCCAGCAGGCACGAATTGGGTTCAAGATGCAGGTCGACATACGAGGCGAGCCGGAAGGGGCTGCACAAGAAGGTATGTCCGGCAGGGACGAGCACCGTGCCGCCTCCTGCCTTCGAGCAGGCGTCAATGGCGCGTTGCAGGGCTGGGGCATCGTCGGTGGTGCCATCGCCCGTGGCTCCGTAGTCTAGGATGTTGTACACATTGGTTTGCTTCGTCTGGCACGAACCGAGGAGGCAGATGCCCAGCACGAAAAGCAGCAGTCGGTTTGTCTTAAAGATTCCAGTCATATCAAAATTGGTTTTTAGGTGAATAATTCGGTTATAAGTAGATGTTGAGAATGAGTTTATATAATGTGTCAGCTCAGAAACGCAGATTAACGCAGATTAGCGCGGATTCTTTTGATTTACTATTTTTCGATTTATGAAGTACGATTTAATGCTCGAATAGTAAATTGTCAAATCGTAAATTAAAGTAATCTGCGCTAATCTGCGAAAATCTGTGTTTCTGATAATATCATTTTATTTTTTATTTTGCATACTTACTTAAATCACTATAGAAATGCGCGCCGGACCCTCGCCGGAGACCTTCGGGGTGTCGGAAAATGCGCGGCGACCCCTCGCCTCGCATTTTCTACCTCTCAGAAGGCTCTTGACGGACAGTCTTCCGGCTTGTTTCCCCAGCCGGGAACAGGCTCCGGACCCATTTCGAACTCCATGGTGCCGCCCCGAAGGATGTCTTCGTGGGTGATGTAGTTCTTGGTATAAGGCTTGCCGTCGAGGGTGACGCGTTGGATGTAGATGTTCTCAGCAGAGGCTTCGGGTGCCAGGAGGCGGAATGTGTTTCCGTTTTCCAACGTCAGCACGGCTTCCTGGAATGAAGGACTTGCCAGAGCATAGTAGGGCGTACCGGGGCAGACGGGATAGAAGCCGAGGGCGGCGAAGACGTACCATGCCGACATCTGCCCGGCATCGTCGTTGCCCGAAAGGCCGCCGGGCGCGTCGAGGTATTCGGTCTGTAGGATGTGGCGCACGGCGCGTTGCGTCTTCCACGGCTGGCGGGCGTAGTTGAACATGAACGCCACTTGGTGGCAAGGCTCGTTGCCGTGCCAGTAACGCCCTTGGCTGAACATCGAGTCGAGCTTCGCCACGTATGCTTCCTCGCCTCCCATGCATTCCATGAGGCCGTAGGGGTCGTGGGGCACGTACCACGTGTAGTGGCAGGGCGCGCCTTCGGTGATGAACGGGGCGAAACGGAAAGCGTTGTCCTCGGCGAGGAAAGTGCCGTCGGCGTGCCGCCCCTGCGCGTATCCGGTGCGGGGGTCGATGACGTTGCGGTAGTTCTGCGCACGGCGCATCAGGGTCTCATAATCCTTTGTCTTTCCCAGGCGTTCCGCCACTTGCGCCAGCACGAAATCATCGTAGGCGTACTCCAGCGTGCGCGACACCTGTTCGCGTTTGTGGAAAGCATCGGGTACACTGTCTTCCAGCGGGATGTAGCCATACCGGAGGTATGAAGGCAAGGCTCGTCTGCCCATGCCATTGATGTATTCTTCGTGCGTAGAGGGGCTTTCGAAGGCATTGCGGCGCATTCCCTCGTATGCCTTACGGATATCGAATCCGCCGATGCCCTTCACGTAGGCGTCGCCCAGTGCGGCAATGCAGTGGTCGCCTATCATCGCCGCCGTATAGCTGTTCCAGCAGGGGAAGATGGGGAGCCAGCCGCCTTCTTCGTATTTATGCACGAGCGATTGCATCATCTGTCCGGCGCGGGTGGGGTAGAGCAGGTTAAGGAGCGGATGCAGGGCGCGGTAGGTATCCCATAGGCTGTAGTCTTCGTAATAAGTCTCACCTTCAGGCAATTGGCGGATGGGCTTGCCGGTGGCGAACGAAGGGTAGCGTCCGTCTGCATCGCTGAAGGCGCGGGGCAGGAACGAGGCGTGGTAGAGGGCAGTGTAGAACTTCCGCCGGGCGGTCTCGTCACCGGTCTTTACCTGGATGCTTGCCAGGTGCCGCTCCCAGATGTCGGAAAGCTCCTGACGGGTGCGGTCGAAGTCCCAGTGTGGGATTTCGGCGGCGAGGTTGCGCAGGGCGCCTTCGCGGTCGGTGAACGATGAGGCGGCTTTCACCAGCAGCGTTTCGCCCTCCGTCACGGCGAACTGCACGTACACGCCGATGCCTTGTCCAGACTGGATGCAGGTCTGGTTGGCGAAGAGACTGTCGCCACGGAAAGTGCCGAAGGCGGAGGGCTGGTTCTGGTATTCGATGACGAAGTGTCCGCTGTAGCCTGCCGCTTCGCCCCAGCCTTGGTAGATGCGGTGCACGGGGTTGTAGCCGTAGATGCGTCGGTTCAACGTATCGATTTCGATGTAGCCTTTGCCCTCGTCGCTGTTGGGGTTGACCACTAAGTAGGCGTTGCCTTTTTGTTCGTAAGTGAAGCGGAAGATAGCGGCACGCGAGCGTCCGGTCATTTCCGCCTTCAGGTGCTCGTCGGGCAGGGTTATGGCGTAGTAGGAGGGGGTTGCTGTCTCATCGTCGTGCGAGAAGCGTGTGGCGCGTGCTTCGGGTGTGCAGCGCAGCGTGCTGCTTAGTGCCGCGAGGGTCATCGAGCCATAGTCTTGCGTGCATCCGCCCACTATCCAGTGCGAGTTGCGGAAGCCTTGCATCAGCGAGTCGCGGTAGTAATACGGGGCGATGCACTTCAGTTCGGTGTCTTGTGTCTGTGGTGTCCAGAAGTTCATGCCGTTCGGTTCGAGCACGGCTGGCAGAGTCTGTCCGTATTCTTCGGTATGCTTGCCGAACATGCCGGCTGTGCGGGTGGTGCTGGCTGCTGTTCCCACACGGGTGTCGATACAGCTCAATCTGTCCGGAATAGTTGGGGATGTGCATGACGGCAGGAATGCCGTCAGCAGCAAAACCCAAAGGCTGTTGGGGTTGAATCGTTTCATGGCGTTGATGTTTTTTAGGGAGTTAGAAGGAGTTAGAGGAGTTATCGCCCGCTTTAGCGGGCTTAGGAGTTAAAAGCCAATAGTCTTGTTATGGCTCACATTTGCAACGGTATTGTCTTTTAACTCCTAACGGAGCGAAGCGGAGTGATAACTCCTTTAACTCCTTATATTTTAATATATATCTTTTTCTTGTACAACGGATATCCGATGGCTCCCATTACGCTCACGAAGAGCAGGGAGTAGACGGCGGAGGCTACATAAGGATTGCCGATGACACTGTGGATGGCTCCGTAGACGGCGGGCTTGCACTCCGTGACGTTGAGCACCACTGAGGTCAGCTCGCTCAGCACGTAGAGGAAGAGCGGATTGACCCCGAATACTTCGAAGATGCGGCACCAGCGTTTCTTCCCTTGTGCGTCGATGAAGTAAAGCAGCGTAGCCTGGAGCATTGCCGCCATTCCACACGTGGCGAGGGCATAGCTGGGCGACCAGATGCGCTTGTTTAGCGGCAACCATTCCACTAGCAGGAATCCGGCAGCAGCCAGCAGGAATCCGGCAACGAAAAGCTTCACAATTTTCTGTCCTAAGTCTTGCGTCTCCATAATCAGCCGTCCGCAGAGAAAACCGATAATCGTGTGGGCGATGGCAGCGAGGGTGCTGGTCAGCCCTTCGGGGTCGACGGGGCTTTTATGGTACAAGTGCTCGTAACCCAAGGCCTTTGTGTCCCAGATGGCAAGGATGTTAGTAGAATCCATTGCGTAACCGTTTCCCCACTGGAGTAGGAGCGCATAGCCTAACAGCAGGATACCGGCTATCCACGCCAGTCCTTTGGGGCGTACGTAAAGGGCAAGCAGCGAGACAATGCCGTAGCACAAAGCAATGCGCGGCAGCACGCCCAGGATGCGGATATGGGCAAAGGGCAGGAAATCGCCTTCGCACGCAAACTCGAACCAGTAGATACCCCAACCGATGAGGAAGATGAGCAGGGTACGCCGCACAATTTTCTGTAGGACGGCAGGGGAGGGTTGGAACTGGAATTTGCGTAGAGCGATGTAGGTGGATATTCCCATGATGAAGAGGAAAAAGGGGAACACAAGGTCGCACGGCGTCAGTCCGTTCCAAACGGAGTGGCGGAGCGAATCGTACGAATATTCCCCTCCGGCATTGTTGACCACAATCATGCCGAATACGGTGATGCCCCGCAGGACATCGAGAGAGAGAAGGCGTTGTTTCATATAAATGGTTCTATTAAATTGAAACGCAGATTAACGCGGATTTTCGCAGATTGTCATTTTATTTGTCTGTCTATTCTGCGTTAGAAGCTGTTTTGAATTTATCGTGCGATGATTTGGGATGAGTTTTTGAGGCATTTTCGCTTCTGTGATGAGGAAGATAGCGGGCTATCTGACGAAGAACA
>NZ_NFJG01000120.1:0-13460 GCF_002159755.1 Bacteroides sp. An269 | reverse complement strand
CGCTCCTGTTCTTCGTCAGATAGCCCGCTATCTTCCTCATCACAGAAGCAAAAATGCCTCAAAAACTCATCCCAAATCATCGCACGATAAATTCAAAACAGCTTCTAAAATGAATATCCGCAAAATGCCAGCAGATAAAAGAAATTAGAAGGAGTTATGCCTTCGGCAGGAGTTAAAGGACAATAGTATTGGCTTCTAACTCCTTTTAACTCCCTCAAATAACTCCTTCTAACTCCTTATTGGTAAAATACGGACATTCATAAAAAACCGCCCATCAATTCGTTGCGGTTTTTCCCGATGCAATGAACTTGCCGGGCGTCATGCCGAACTGTTTCTGAAAGCACTTACTGAAATACGATGGATTGCTGAAACCTACCATGTAACTCACTTCGCTGATGTGGTATTTGTTTTCTTGCAACAGCAATGCCGCCTTTTTCAGTCGTACCAATTGAATCATCTCATTGGGTGTAACGTTTGCCAGCGCTTTTATTTTCGCGAACAAGCCCGAACGGCTGATGCCTAACTTTTCGGCAAGAAAATCGACCGACAAATCGGGGTTGTCGAAATTGTTTTCTATCAGTTGGTTCATCCTGGTCAGAAACTCTTCGTCTGCCTGGTTGCCCGCTATCGTGCTGATGGGCACTACCGGCATCTGCGAGAATTTCTGTTGTAATTGGCTGCGCAAGTCCATCAGGTTTTTCACGCAGGCTTCCAGGTATTGCATGGAAAACGGTTTCTCGATATACGCGTCCGCGCCGCAATTCATGCCTGCAATCTTCGAAGCGTTATCGGTTTTTGCCGTCAGCAGGATAAAAGGAATGTGACTGGTCAGCCGGTCTTCACGCACCCGGCGGCACAATTCGATACCATCCACGTTGGGCATCATCCAGTCGCTGATGATAAGCGAAACTTCTTGTTCTTTCAGTCGTTGTAATGCTTCTGCGCCATCGGCTGCGGTAATCACTACATAGGCGGTGCCGAAGCTGTCTGCCAAAAAACTTGACATGTCTTCGTTGTCTTCCGCTATCAAAACGACAGGCAGCTTCTTATTCGCCAAACCGGCAGGCTGCACCTGCAGAATGCCTTCGGGCACTTCCGGGACTTCTCCGGCAGTTTCTATGGAGTCGGTTTTCTCTTGCCGCACCGGCAGTGTAACACGGAAAGACGAACCTTTGTTTTCTTCCGACAGTACATCGATGCGTCCGTGGTGAGCTTCTACAATGCCCTTTACGATGCTTAATCCGATGCCTGTACCCGGCTTGTTGTCGTGCGCCTGATAGAAAGGACGGAAGATAAGTTGCAGTTCTTTGGGGCTCATACCTTTCCCGTTGTCGGTTACGGTCAAGGTAAACGTATGCTCTTGCGCAGCAAATTCCATCTTCACCTGGTCGCGGGTGTACTTATTGGCGTTTGTCATCAGGTTGCTCAGCACTTTGGTGACCGCCTCGCGGTCTACATCGGCACGGAAGTCTTCGGGCGGATAGACCTCTGTCAGCGTAATGCCCCGTTGTTCCAGCGAAGGCTGGAAGCGCTCACACACGGCTTGCATCAGTTCTTTGATGTTCTGCGGCGCAAAACGCATTTTCATTTCGTTTTGTTCCACTTTGCGGAAATCCAGCAACTGATTTACCAGATAGAGTAAACGCTGGCTATTACGATCGATGATATTCAAGTCGTTGCGCACTTCCGACGGCAGATTTTGCGTAGACTGCATCACCTTTTCCAACGGCCCGATGATGAGCGACACAGGCGTACGGATTTCGTGTGCAATCATGGTGAAAAATGAAATCTTGGCTTCGTGCATTTCTTTTTCCTTCCGCACATTCAGTTCATCAATTGCCTGCGCATGCTTTTTTTCACTGCGGCGTATGATGTAGCGTGTCGATGCTGCCAGTACGAACACGAACAGGATGAAGTATGCTACCTTAAACGGAACCGACAAGTAAAAAGGAGGATGGATGACAATACGCAAAGCGGTGCCTTCTTCGTTCCACACCTTGTCATTATTCGAAGCTTTCACCCGAAACGTATAAGTCCCGGCAGGAAGGTTGGTGTACGTGGCATTGTGCTGTGACCCGACGTAGTTCCAGTCTTTATCAAAGCCTTCCAACATGTAGGCATACTGGTTTTTCTCTGGAGTGCAATAACTCAATGCTGCATATTTCAGGGTGATGACATTATCGGTATACGGCAGATGCAGTTCTTCTAATTCGCCGATAGCAGCGGGTAGTATGCCTCCGTTTTCGGTAGCGATGGGTTTGTTGAATATTTCCAGTCCGGTCAGCACTACGGCAGGGGCTTGTATGTTCGATTTCAGGCGGTGCGGATGAAAACGGTTGAATCCATTGATGCTCCCGATATAAATTTCACCGCTTTTCGACATTTGCACTGAAGCGGGCAGGAAAGCTTCGTTCTGCAGCCCATCACTGCGGGTAAACACTTGTGTCCGTCCGTCTTCCGGATGATATTTTACCAGTCCTTTCGCCGTCGTGAGCCACAAATGCTCGTCACTTTCCGCTATAGCGTTGATGCATTCGTTCGGAATGCGCAAAACTTGTCTGCCGAACCGGTCTTCTTTCTCCTGATACAGGCAAAGCCCTTCGCCCGTGGCTGCCCATAGCCTGTCTTTCCGGTCGATGTACAACTGATTGACAATCTGGCTGGCAATGCCTTCCGCCTTGCCGTAAACCTTCCATTCTTTTTGTTCCGGCTGGTAGCGGTACAGCCCGTCACCCTGTGTGGCAATCCACAGGTAGCCTTTCGCGTCTTCTTTCATGTCGATGACGATGGCATTTACCTGTTCGATGCGCGTCAGGCTGTCCGTCGGGCGGTCGTAGCGGCACACCGAGGACATGGAGCCGGTCCATATCTGTCCCCTTCTGTCCTTGAATATGGTGTAGATGCTGGTTCCTTCCGGTTCCCGGTCGCGGTAATCTTTTATCGCTCCGGTTTTCCGGTTCAGGATGCGGATGTTTTTCCCGTACGTGCCTACCCACAGGTTATCGCCGTCTATGCATAGCGCGTGTACGTTGTCGTTGGCAAACGCCGCTCTGCCGGGAAAGTCTTCAAACCTGCGGCGGATGGGGTCGAAGCGACTTAATCCTCCATCGTCCGAGGCTACCCATATCTTGCCGTCCTCGTCTTCGCAAAAGCGACTGATGATGGTGCCTGTGAACAGACCATTCCCATTTGCGTCCGAATACCCTTCGAACTGTCCGCTGTAAGGCGGCAAGTAATTGATGCCGTTATAGAAGGTGCCTATCCAGATACCTCCCTCCCGGTCTTTCAGGATAGGATAGATAAACCGGTCGGAAAGCGCTTTGGTTTCTTCGCCATAATAAGCATACACCGCACTGCACCCGGTAATCCGATCAATCAGTGCCAGACCGTTATCCGATCCTGCCAATAATACATTGGACGAGTATTCGCCGATGGCATGGATGTGCGAAATGCCTTTGTCGCCATGCGGTTCCATATAACGTTCCACCGCTCCCGTCTGTGGATTGATTTTCCATATACCCTCTGTCCACGTACCTGCCCAGAGGTTTCCTACTGCATCTTCCCACATAGCCATTGAATAGAACGAGTCGGGATTGTCTTGCAACGGAAAGGCGGTAAATTGATTCTTCTGCTTATCGAACCTGTACAGCCTTGCCCAAGTAGATGCCCATAGTTCTCCCTTTTTGTCGCACAACAGGTAGAAAATGTTTCCGTCATCCTCCCGCATGGGGTAATGAGCCAGTTGTTTTCCGTTGGCATACCGGAAAACCCCTTGCGAACGGGTAGCTATCCAGACGTTACCTTGTGGGTCGCAGACGATTTTAGTAACCCAACTCTGGATGGGGCTAAGGCTATCTGCCGCCACCGGACGGAAAGGAATGATTCGCTCCGGCTTCCGCTCGAAAATGTATACGCCACAATCGGTGCCCAACCACAGACTGTCTCCCCTCTCGCAAAGACAAGAAATGGTATTAGTAAGAAATTCTGGTGAAGAAGAGCTTTCTTTCTGATAAAACGTAAACTCGATTCCATCGAAACGATTCAGTCCGTTGTCTGTACCTATCCAGATGTATCCTTCGGCATCCTGTAAAATATCGTAAACAGTATTCGATGACATTCCGTTTTCTATGTTGTAGTGTCTGAACTGGAACAGGGAAGGCAGTGCATCGGCAGCCGCTCCGAATAAACAGACATTGCATAACATCCACAGACAGAATAGTTTCTTTATATTCATGGAATTAATGATTTTCGAATAACGGCGCAATTTACGGAAAATAATTTAAAAGAATGTCATCTGTCTTGATTTTTATTTTTTGGGATTATTTGTTCATTTCATTTCAGATACACCGTGATTTTTCCGCTCAGCTGGAGGAGAGAGATTTCACACATTTTGGTGTCATACTCGGCAGAGAGGATGCGTTCTTCGGCATCGAGCAGGCTTTGTTGTGCCTCACGCATTTCGATACCGGACAGATTTCCCAAGAGATAACGCTCTTTGGCTATCTCGTGGTTCTCTTTGGCGGCTATCAGGTTCTGGCGTTCCAGATGCAGCAGGCGGAGGTTGTTACGGTATGCCTGCCACAGGTTGCTCAAGTCGGCACGCAAGGCTTGCTCTACCTGCTCGCGTTCCAGCTGGGCGTTGCGGATGGCAAGGCTGGCATTGCGCTTTTCGCGCCGGCGGTTTCCGTCGAAGATATTGAAACCGATGGTGATGCCTCCGCTGAATCCCCAATTGTTGCGCTGGCGCGTGGCGTTCACATCGTATTTATTAAAGGTATAGCCATATCCCGCATTCAGGCGCAGGTAGGGATAGTTGCGCGAGAGGACTTTCTTGTAGTCCAATTGAGCCAAGACGGTATTTTGGTCGGCATGCAAGAGATTGGCATTGGTGCTTAACGTGGCATTCCAAAGCTCGTCGAAATCAAGGATGCGGTTCAGGTCGATGACCGAATCACGCACCCGGATGGGACGGTCGACATCTTTATTCGCCATCAGTTCGTTCAGGTTGATGCGCGAGGTGTGCACCAGTTCCTGCTGCTTCATGTACTGGGCACTGTCGGCATTGAAGTCTACCGTTGCCTGTTGGAAATCGAGACGCGAGAAATTACCGATGTGGTACCGCTCTTCTACAATGCGCAAACGTTCCTTCGAGAGCGAAACGGCATAGCGGAAGTTCTTCAGGCGGATTTCCTGCTGGATGTAGTTATAATACTCGGCGGTGAGCGTAGCGATGAAATCCTCAATCGCAATCCGGGTATTGGTAGCTCCCTGACGTTCCAGTTCCTGCAATTGCTTGTAAGTGGTAGAGATATTAAAGCCGTCGAAGATAGTCCAGTTCAAGTCGATGCCTGCATCGAGGGTATGGTCGAGCACATTGCGTTCGGCTACCGTACTCCCGTCGACACGCAATTTCGAATCGGAACTGTTCAAGTCACCGGTATATCCTGCGGTAAAATCTACCGTAGGCAGATAACCCGCATTGCCCAACGTGGCGTTGTTCTTGCTGATTTGCTCTTCGTTGCGCGAGATGCGGAGCGAATAGTTGTTCAGCAATCCTTCTTCCAGGCATTGCTTCAAGGTATATTCATATTGTGCCTGAAGGGGAAGAGCGGCAAAAACGGCTATTATCAAGATAAGAATCTGCTTCATACGTTCTTGGTTTTGTTTCGGTTAGTGGATATGTACGAATAAATGGCGGGCACGATGAACATGGTGAGGAATGTCGATACCAGCATACCCCCCACTACTGCCGTTCCCATAGCAATGCGCTGGTTGGCACCTTCGCCCGTGGCAAACGCCAAAGGAATAAGTCCCAATACCGTAGCCGCACTGGTCATCAGGATGGGGCGCAGGCGCTGGAGGGCAGCATCGCGGATGGCTTGCATCTTTTCCTCGCCTGCCTCTTGCTTCTGGTTGGCAAACTCCACAATCAGAATGCCGTTCTTCGCCACCAGTCCGATGAGCATGATGATGCCAATCTGGCTGAAGATGTTCATGGTGATATCCCCGAAATACATGAATATCAATGCGCCGGCAATGGCAAGGGGCACGGTGAGCATGATGATGAGCGGGTCTTTAAAGCTTTCGAACTGCGCCGCGAGGATGAGGTAAATCAACGCCAACGCCAGAATAAAGGCAAACATCAGGCTTGACGAGCTTTCCCGATAGTCTTTCGAGTCGCCCGAAAGTGCCGTACGGAAGGTTTCATCCAAGGTTTCGGCGGCTATCTTGTCCATTTCGTCCAATCCCTGGCCGATGGTCTTTCCTTCGGCAAGACCCACCGATACCGTAGCGGAAATAAATCGGTTGTAGTGATAAAGTTTGGGCGGGGTGATTGACTCGACAAATTCCACAAGATTGTCCAGCTGAATCATTTCGCCTTTATCGCTCCGGATATAGATGGAGCGGATATTGGCTGGCTGGTTGCGCTGCTGGCGGTTGATTTGCCCCAATATCTCGTATTGCTTGCCGTTCATGTAGAAATACCCCATGCGCTGGCCGCTCAATCCGTACTGGAGGGTTTCGGCAATATCGCGCACGCTTACCCCCATCGTTCCTGCCTTGTCGCGGTTGATGTTGACCTGCATTTCGGGGCTGCTGAACTTCAGGTCAACATCCGCCATCTGGAAAGTCGGGTTATCGTACACCTTATTTAAGAAAGCGGGCAATACTTTTTCCAGCTTGTCGATGCTAACTGCCTGAAGCACGTATTGCACGGGCATGCTGCTCCGCCGTCCGCCGAAAGAAGACTGCTGCTGGACAAAGGCGCGTGCTTTGGTCTTGGTCTTGATGGCTTGCGAAAGCTGCTCCGCCATCTCCATTTGGCTGTAGTCGCGTTCGTTGATATCCTTCAACGTAATCTGGATGTTTCCGCTTCCGCTCGATACCCGGGCTGTGACCGCCTCGGCATCGGGTATGAGGGAATCCACCAGCAGGTTGATGTCTTCAGTATAGTCTCGGATATATTCGTAGCTCGCCCCCTCGGCGCCACGGGTGTTGATTGTGATTTTCGAACGGTCTTCCAGAGGTGCCATTTCTGCCGGGATATGCGTCCAAAGCACACCGATAAGCACCAATGTGACTGCAGTGAAAATAATAGCCCAATACCTGCGCTTCAAGAATGCGCTCAACCCACGGGCATACCAGTAGTTCATGCCTTCGAAGAATGGTTCGGTCTTGCGGTAGAACCAGCTTTGTCTTTCGCGTTTCTTCAAGAGTTTGGTGGCAAGCATCGGCGTAAAGGTGAGGGCGGCAAAGGCAGAGATGAGCACCGAACCAGCCACCACAAAGCTGAACTCGCGGAACAGCCTGCCGCTGGTGCCTTCCATGAACACAATGGGGAGGAACACCGCTACCAGCGTGATGGTGGTAGACACTACGGCAAAGAAGATTTCTTTTGCCCCCTCGATGCCTGCCTCAAAAGGCTCCATACCCCGTTCGATACGGATGTAGATGTTTTCGGTCATTACGATGGCATCGTCTACCACCAGTCCTACCGAAAGCACCACCGCCAGCATGGTCAATACATTGATGGAGAAACCCGCCACGTACATGATAAAGAAGGCACCGATGAGCGAGACCGGAATCACGATAATCGGTATCAGCGTGACGCGCCAGTCGCGCAAGAACAGGAAGATGATGACGATAACCAAGAAGAAAGCCTCGTAAACGGTACTCTCCACTTCGGCAATGGAGGCACGGATAAAGCGGGTATTGTCGAATCCATACGTGTAAGACACATCATCGGGAAGGTCTTTTTCCATCTGCTTCATACGTTCGTACACGGCATCGGCTATCTCGATATGATTGGCTCCGGGCTGAGGGATGACCACCACGCCCACCATCGGCACACCGTTCATCTTCATGTAACTCTTTATGTCGGCAGCACCCAGTTCGGCATACCCGATATCGCTCAGTCGGATGACTTGTCCGCCTACCTCCTTAATTACGACATTGTTGAACTCGTCGGCGGTATGCATTTGTCCCATGGTGCGCAAGGTCAGTTCTACGGTATTTCCTTCGATGCTTCCCGAGGGAAGTTCTACGTTCTCGTTGTCCATCGCATTCTTCACGTCAACTGGAGTCACACCATAGCCTGCCATCTTTACGGGGTCGAGCCACAAGCGCATCGAATAGCGTTTCTCGCCCCATATCGACACGCTGCTCACATCGGATATGGTCTGAAGCTGCTCTTTTACGGTCAGGTCGGCTATCTCACTCAATTCTAAAAGTGAACGGTTATTGCTCTGGATAGCCACCATCAGGATGGGGCTGGCATCGGCATCGGCTTTCGATACCGTAGGCGGGTCACAGTCACGAGGCAGATAGCGCTGGGCACGCGAAACTTTGTCGCGCACGTCATTGGCAGCAGTCTCCAAGTCAACAGAAAGTTCAAACTCTACGGTGATGCGGCTCTGCCCCGTCTGGCTCACACTGGAAAGCGAACGGATGCCGGGGATACCGTTGATGTTCTGTTCCAAAGGCTCGGTTATCTGGTTCTCGATGACATCGGCATTGGCTCCCGAATAACTGCACGTTACGGATATGATGGGATTGTCCACCGAGGGGTATTCGCGTACACCCAAGGTCGTATAGCCTATCAATCCGAAAAGCAAGATAATGATGGTAAGCACGGTGGCAAGCACCGGCCTGCGGATACTGAGTTCGGAAATATTCATAAGGCAGGCACGGTTTTAGTTGATATTATCCAATTTTACAGGCATTCCCGTGCGGAGCTGCAAGGTTCCGGAAGTCAGGATGGTATCTCCTGCCGCTAACCCACGGAGTATCTGCACTTCGGATTCGGTTCGGATGCCTATCTCCACATCGACAGGCATGGCGATTCCTGAGCGGTATACGAAGACCTTGTTCTGCCCCATTTCGGGCACGATGGCTTCGGAAGGGATGGCGATGGCATCCTGTATCTCACCTTGGCGCAATTCGACATCGGCATAGCGTCCGGGAAGCAATTCGGCACGGGTATTCGGGTAAATCGCACGTACGGTCAGGGCATGCGTCTCGGGGTCAATGCTCGACTCCAGGGCATATACTTCCGCTTCGAAGGCATCCAGATGCCCCTCTACCTTAAATGATAGCTTCGTACCTTTCCGTATCTTACGTGCATAACGTTCGGGGACGGCAAATTCCACCTTAATCGGTTTTATCTTGGTAAGTTTGGCAATGACAGTTGTAGGCGAAGCGTAGGCACCCATACTGACCTGCCGCAAGCCTATCACTCCATCAAAAGGAGCACGAAGCTCGGTCATGTCAATCGTGGCACGTACGTTTTCGATATCGGCATGAAGGGTGGCAAGCTCGGTTTTCACCTGTTCGTAAGCCTCCTTACTTACAGCATCGCGCTGGAGCAAGGCGTTCTGGCGGAACACGCGGTCTTCGGCAAGCGGCATCTGCGCTTCCAGTCTTTGCAGCTGTGCCTGAAGCTGGCTGTCGTTTACCTTGGCAAGCAATTGCCCCTGGCTCACCATTGTCCCTTCCTGAAAATTGATGTCAACGATTTTTCCTGATGTTTCGAACGAGAGGTCCACTTCCTCATCGGGTATAAGCTTGCCGCTTACAAATAATTTATCGGTCAGTACGTGGGGGCGCACCACCTGCGCGTTCACGTTCAAGATTTGCTTTTTCTCGGCAGGCATTTTCCTGTCCGCCTCATTGAGTTCGGTATTCTCTCTCGGTGTAAACGAATAAATGCCCAATCCGGTCAATCCGGCTATTATCGCCACGATAATCCCCCATTTAATCCATTTGTTCATGTGCCTTTCATGCTAATTTTGGTTTCTACTAATGCTTATGTGTTGACAAAAGTAAGAAAACGTTTAAACAAAAACCACTTTTTTTAAAAATATTCACAAAACAAGATGCGATTTGTTCCCTTGTCACGCTAGTGTTCATACTGATTTGCTTTCCGAACAAAGCCTCCAAAACAAAGCCCAAAATACATCTCTCGACAAGTGTCCAAAATGGACGTTTTATGTTTTATATCATAAAATGTAACATACGTGATAAAATATGTAACAAACAAAGAGTCGGATGTATCATAGAGAAAAGTTTTTGAAGCATTTGTGAATACGAAATAGCTAAACTTTCCATATATTTGCATAGGACCAAAACCAATCAAGTATTAATTATGATGAAAACAAATAGGTTGAATATTAAGTTAGGGTTAGTTTTATTACTTTGTCTTTGCTTCGCCGCGATTGGCGAAGCAAAGATCTCTTTGCCTTACTTAATAAACGACGGCATGGTATTGCAACGTGGAAAAGCAGTACCTATATGGGGAACCGCTGATGCAGGCGAAAGTGTTACCCTCAAGTTTGCAGGAAAAGAGTATCAAACCACTGCCGGTCCGGATGGAAACTGGAAGATCATGCTTCCTGCCATGAAGGCGGGAGGCCCGTATGACATGCAGATAAACGACATTACCTTACATAATATATTAATAGGTGATGTATTCCTCTGTTCGGGACAATCGAATATGGAGCTGACTGTAGCACGTGTAATGGACATGTTTGCCGATGAAATAAATGCTTACGAAAACACAAACATCCATTATCTGAAGGTTCCATATTGCTACGATTTCAATGAGCCGCAAAAAGACATCAAAAAAGCCGAGTGGCAACCGTTGGACAAAACGCATGTCATGGGATATTCGGCTTTGTGCTATTTCTTTGCCAAGCAACTTTACGAAAAAACAAAGGTACCCGTAGGTATCATCAACTCAAGCTGGGGAGGAACTCCCATCGAAGCCTGGATCAGCGAAGAAGGTTTGCAAGACTTCCCTGTCTACACACACCAAAAAGCAGTATATGAATCGAAAGAACTGATAAACAACATCCAACAGATAGAACAAGCCCGTGGACGTGCCTGGCAAATCGAACTTTACAAAACCGATAAAGGCACTCATGCACAAACTCCGTGGTATGCCGAAAATTACGATGATTCGGCATGGCAAACCGTTGACATGTTTTCACCTCAATGGGCTACCAACGGATGGCGCCCGATAAACGGTGTACACTGGTTCCGTCAGCAGATTGACCTGCCTGCCTCGTGGAACGGAAAAGAAGCTACGTTGCGCCTGGGATGCATTGTGGATGCAGACTCGGTATATGTCAATGGAAAATTCGTAGGAAGCGTTGCCTACCAATATCCTCCACGTATTTACAACATCCCGAAAGGACTTCTGAAAACAGGCAAAAACCAAATAACCATACGCCTGGTGAGCAACGGAGGACTCCCTTCTTTCGTAAAAGACAAACCATATAAGCTGATTTGCGGGACAGAAGAGACTAACCTCTCGCAACAATGGAAACACCGCATAGGAACAGAAATGCCTCAGGCTCCTTCGTCTACAGCTTTTCAGAATATGCCCATCGGACTCTATAATGGCATGATTGCCCCTCTGAGAAATTATGTGTTCAAAGGCACTGTATGGTATCAGGGCGAATCAAACACAGGTAAATGGAAAGAATATGCCAGCCTGCTGAAATCGTTGATGAAAGACTGGCGGAAAACCTTCGGAATGCCTGAAATGCCTTTCTACATCATGGAACTTGCCGATTTCATGGCTCCCGACAATCCGGGCAGAAAAGGATGGGCAGCTTTGCAGGCACAACAGGCGAAAGCCGCAGAAGAAGACCCGCACGCCACCCTGATTCCCAATAAAGACACAGGCGAGTGGAATGACATCCATCCGTTGGACAAGAAAACAGGAGGCAAACGACTGGTAGAAGCCGTTACCCAAAGTTTTTAAACCTACCTCACAAAATAAAAGGGAATTGCCAAAAAACATAAATAAAACCAAGAACCAATTAAAGAATTAAATACATACCATGAACGCACTACAGAATCAAAAAGTCTCCATGGCCGAAAAAATCGGTTACGGATTGGGAGACTGCTCTGCGAACCTTGTGTTCCAGATGATGATGATTTATCAAACAAAGTTTTATACCGACGTATTCGGACTGGAAGGAGCCATTGCCGGAACTGTTATGTTGGTAGCACGCATTGTAGACGCTTTTGTAGACCCTACCGTAGGCATTCTTTCCGACCGTACGCAGACACGTTGGGGAAAATACCGCCCCTGGGTATTGTGGACAGCCATACCTTTTATGGTATTCTATATTCTGGCATTCTACAATCCCGGCATTGAAGACAAAGGGCTGGTGGCATTGTATGCAACCATCTCCTATACGTTATTGATGACGATGTATTCATTCAATAACACCCCCTACTCTTCACTGGGCGGCGTCATGTCGGGCGACATCAAAGAACGTACCAGCATCACTTCCGTACGTTTCATATTCTCAACTATCGGACAGTTTGTGGTTCAAGGACTAACATTGCCCCTGGTCGGCAAATTCTCGGAAGACGGCGATAAAGGACATGGATGGCTATGCACGATTTCCTTATTTGCTGTAGTGGGATTCATCTTCCTTGCCATAGCTGCCTTCTCGGCAAAAGAACGCATTACCCCACCGGCCAATCAAAAGACCAATTTACGCGAAGATATCAAGGATATTTTCGGAAGCATACCTTGGCGCGCAATGTTCGTGTTGACTCTATTTGTCTTCATCACCCTAGCCATGTGGGGAAGCGCTATGAACTACTATTTCGAGCATTACGTCGATGCGGGAGCCCTCTATAACTTCCTCGACCGCATGGGACTGGTATCTGCCGAAGCACAGGATTCAATAGGTTATCATATATTAAATGCATTCGGGCTGATAGTGAGCTCCCCTGACAAAGCCTACGAAGTAGGTTTCGGTGTATTCAACATGCTGGGAGCATTGGTACAATTTTTCGGTGTAATCATTCTTTCCAACTTCCTTGCCAACCGCTTCGGAAAGAAAAATACATTCATTGTATGTCTGACACTGACCGCCATCTTCACGGCAATGTTCTACTTCCCGGCGAAAGAGAACATTGAATTGATGTTCTTCCTGAATTTCTTGAAGAGTCTGGCATACGCCCCCACCGTACCTCTGCTTTGGGCAATGATTGCCGATGTAGCCGACCATTCGGAATACATCCATTACCGCCGTGCCACGGGGTTCACTTTCGCCGGAGTGGTATTTGCCTTAAAAGCCGGCCTGGGTGTAGGAGGTGCCATCCTTGGCTTCCTGCTTTCTGGCTTTGGCTATGTATCGGGAGTCGGAGCTGTACAAAGCGAATCGGCTATCCACGGAATCATTCTCTCGTCCAGCCTGATTCCTGCAGCCACGTTCTTTGTTGGAGTAATTGCCTTGTGTTTCTATCCTATCACCAAACAATATAACGAAAAAATGCAGGCAGAACTCGCCGAACGGAGAAGCAAACAAAATTAAATGACAAAGTATCAGAAGCTGTTTTGAATTTATCGTGCGATGATTTGGGATGAGTTTTTGAGGCATTTTCGCTTCTGTGATGAGGAAGATAGCGGGCTATCTGACGAAGAACAGGAGCGA
>NZ_NFJG01000012.1:0-52364 GCF_002159755.1 Bacteroides sp. An269 | reverse complement strand
TTTGCACCGCAATTCAACGGAATGCCCAGATGGCGGAATCGGTAGACGCGCTGGTCTCAAACACCAGTGGAGTAAAATCCATCCCGGTTCGACCCCGGGTCTGGGTACATAAAAAGGCTGATAATCGACTGATTATCGGCCTTTGTTATTTTCCGTTTTTTTAGAGGAACAAAAGTTCACTATCTCACGAAAAATGCGTATCTTTGACCGTTTTAAAAAGTAGACTGAAAAGATATGAGCGAAGAACTGACCCTAAACAGCGGAAATACGTATTCGGCAAGCAGCATTCAAGTATTGGAAGGACTGGAAGCCGTACGCAAACGCCCCGCTATGTATATTGGCGATATCAGCGAAAAAGGATTACACCATCTGGTGTACGAAGTAGTAGATAACTCCATTGATGAAGCACTCGCCGGTTATTGCACCCACATAGAAGTAACTATCAACGAAGACAATTCAATCACCGTGCAAGACAACGGGCGAGGCATCCCAGTAGATTTTCACCAAAAGGAAAAAAAGTCGGCACTGGAAGTTGTGATGACCGTCCTCCATGCCGGAGGTAAATTCGACAAAGGCTCATACAAAGTATCTGGAGGACTGCACGGTGTCGGTGTATCGTGTGTGAATGCATTGTCTACCCACATGGTGACCAATGTGTTTAGAAACGGAAAAATCTACCAACAAGAATATGCATGTGGAAAGCCACTTTATCCTGTAAAGGAAGTAGGAACGACCGATATTACTGGAACCCGTCAGACTTTCTGGCCTGATGCATCGATTTTTACCACTACCGAATACAAGTATAACATTCTCCAGGCACGTATGCGCGAGCTTGCCTACCTGAATAAAGGTATTACTATTACCTTGACCGACAAGCGCGAAAAAGAAGAGGATGGTTCGTACAAACAAGAGGTCTTTCATTCGGAAGAGGGCGTAAAAGAGTTTGTACGCTTCCTTAATTCAAGCAATACACCACTCATCGATGATGTCATCTATCTGAATACTGAAAAACAGGGTATTCCTATCGAGTGTGCCATCATGTACAACACAGGCTTCCGCGAAAACCTCCATTCATATGTAAACAACATCAACACCATCGAGGGAGGTACGCACGAAGCAGGATTCCGCACGGCATTGACTCGTGTGCTGAAGAAATATGCCGAAGACAGCAAGGCATTGGAAAAAGCCAAGGTAGAAATTTCGGGCGAGGACTTCCGTGAAGGGCTGATAGCAGTCATTTCGGTAAAAGTAGCAGAGCCACAGTTTGAAGGACAGACTAAAACCAAATTGGGTAACAACGAAGTGAGCGGTGCTGTCAACCAAGCCGTGGGTGAAGCTCTAACTTATTATTTGGAAGAACATCCGAAAGAAGCCAAACTTATCGTAGACAAGGTAGTATTGGCAGCTACGGCACGCATTGCAGCCCGTAAGGCACGTGAATCTGTACAACGTAAAAGCCCGATGGGTGGAGGAGGGCTTCCGGGCAAGCTTGCCGACTGCTCCAGCCGCACACCCGAAGAATGCGAACTGTTCCTTGTCGAAGGTGATTCGGCAGGTGGCTCTGCCAAGCAGGGCAGAAGCCGCCAGTTTCAAGCCATCTTGCCGTTAAGAGGTAAAATCTTAAACGTAGAGAAAGCCATGTGGCACAAAGCGTTTGAAAGTGACGAAGTAAACAACATCATACAGGCACTGGGGGTACGCTTCGGTGTAGATGATTCGGAAGACAGCAAGAAGGCAAACATTGAGAAGCTGCGCTACAACAAAGTCATAATCATGACGGATGCTGATGTTGACGGCTCGCACATTGATACCCTGATTATGACTTTATTCTATCGCTACATGCCTGAAGTAATCCAGGGCGGACACCTTTACATCGCCAATCCTCCTCTCTACAAATGCACCAAAGGCAAAATCAGCGAATATTGCTATACCGATGAAGAACGTCAGGCATTTATGCAGAAATACGGTGACGGTACCGAAACAGGTATCCACACTCAGCGTTACAAAGGTTTGGGTGAAATGAATCCGGAACAGTTGTGGGAAACGACCATGAATCCGGAAACCCGCATTCTGAAGCAAGTCAGCATCGAAAACGCAGCAGACGCCGACTACATTTTCTCCATGCTGATGGGTGATGATGTAGCTCCACGACGTGAATTCATAGAAAGACACGCCACATATGCGAATATCGACGCATAAGGCGTTTTTATTAACTTCATATTCATTCACAATTAAAAATCCAGCCCCGCATCTTACACTAGGGGAAGCTCCAGCAATGCATTTTGTTGCTGGAGTTTTTTTTATTCCCACATTGACACATTCCCACATTTGCATATTATCATATAATTCCTTATATTTGACACATAAACTAACCAACAGAATCAGATGAAACTCACATTCCGTATCCAATACCATACTGTTTGGGGAGAAGACCTCCGTGTCATCTTCGATGAAGGTGACCCTCTCTTTCTCCAGCTTTCCACCCGCGACGGAAGCGAATGGAAAGGAAGTTGCGATTATTCGCCTGCCGAGTCCGGACGTCCTATCACCTATCGTTACGGGGTGTTCCGCGACGATATGTGCATCCGCAAGGAACTGGGAGCTATTGCACACACCGTGTATTCGGGCAATGTCCAGCAACATCAATACCTCATAGAAGATTGCTGGCGCGATCTTCCTACCGAAAATTACCGTTATAGTTCCGCCTTTAATGATGTCCATCCACTGACATCGCCCAATCGATTGAGCAACAATGTGGGAAGCTGCATCACTTTCCGTGCCCTTTGTCCGGGATTGCATGTACAAGGACAGGAACTGGGAATTATCGGGAGCTGTAGTGCACTGGGTAATTGGGAGTATTGCCGTCCTATCCGGATGCACGAGGTTGCTTCGGGCGTGTGGCAGCTCACATTGGATGCATCGGCACTAAAATCACCATTCGAGTATAAGTTTGTCGCCATCAACGAGAAGACGGGAGCTGTAGAAGAATGGGAAACGCGTCCTAACCGCCTTTTTCAGATACGTCCGCTTCAACGCGGAGAAACTTATCTGCCTGCCGAAGCAGAAGTATTCTTCAACCGTCCTGCCTGCCGTATTGCGGGAACAGCCATTCCTGTGTTTTCGCTCCGCTCGGAAGGAAGTTGCGGTGTAGGTGACTTCGGCGACCTGAAACGGTTCATCACGTGGGCCATCGAGACCGGACAACGTGCCGTACAGATACTCCCTATCAATGATACTACAATGACTGGTACGTGGATGGACTCATATCCCTACAACAGTATCTCCATTTATGCTTTTCACCCGATGTATATTGACCTGCGCCAGTTGCCTGCATTGAACGATGAAGAAGCAATGAAGGCTTTCGAGCGACGCCGTATTACCCTGAACGGCTTGTCGCAGGTTGACTATGAAAAAGTAAACTGCCTGAAACGGGAATACCTGCATACCTTATTCCACCAAGAGCAAGAACAATTTCTGGAAATGCCGGAATTCAAAGCTTTCGTGCAAAAGAACGAAGAATGGCTACAGCCTTACGCTGTATTCAGCGTGTTGCGCGACCGGAATGGCACTGCCGATTTTCGCCGATGGGGAGTGGACAGCGTATACCAAGCAGACCGAGTGCAGCAAATGTGCATCCCCGGAAGTACGTACTACGAAGACATCTGTTTCTACTATTTTTTGCAATACTACTTGCACGTACAACTGCTTGATGCCTGCACCTACGGACGCAGCCAGGGAGTCATCGTGAAAGGTGATATCCCTATAGGTATCAGCCGCAACAGCGTGGAGGCATGGGTAGAGCCTTATTATTTCAATATGAACGGGCAAGCAGGAGCTCCTCCCGATGCTTTTTCCACCAACGGACAAAATTGGGGAATGCCCACCTACAACTGGCAAGTGATGGAGAAAGACCAGTACCATTGGTGGCAACGACGTTTCCGCAAGATGGCAGAATACTTCACGGCCTACCGCATCGACCATATCCTTGGTTTCTTCCGTATCTGGGAGATTCCTTATCATTCTGTCCACGGATTATTGGGGCAATTCGTCCCTTCGCTTCCAATGAGCAAAGAAGAAATACAAAGCTTCGGACTCGATTTCGACAAGGAACGTATGACACGTCCGTACATTGATGACCAGTTGATAGATAAACTTTTCGGTGACAAGGCACACGAGGTGCGCCACACTTTTTTGAAACATCTTCCCAGCAAACTGTATGCCTTGCGACCCGAATACAACACTCAACGTAAGGTCGAGACATACTTTGACGGAAAGGATGACCCCGCCAGTACGGATATGCGCGAAAAACTCTATTCACTCATCAGCGATGTGCTCTTCATCGCTGACCGCGATGACCCTAATAAATTCCATCCACGCATCGCCGTACAGAACGAACCGGTATTCTGCCACCTTTCTGCTAAAGAACAGCAAGCATTCAACCGCCTTTATGATCATTACTACTACCAGCGTCATAATGAATTCTGGTACCACGAAGCGATGAAAAAACTACCCATACTGCTTCAAGCAACCCCGATGCTGGTATGCGGAGAAGACTTGGGTATGGTACCGGGCTGCGTACCTTGGGTAATGAACCAGTTACAAATACTTTCACTCGAAATCCAGCGGATGCCCAAACAAACCGGTATAGAGTTTGGCAGACCCGAGAACTATCCTTACCTCTCGGTATGTACCATCGGCACCCACGATATGACTACCCTGCGCGGCTGGTGGAAAGAAGACTCCACCGTTACCGACCGCTTCTATCATAACGAACTGCACTACTGGGGCACAACACCCGAAGAAGCTCCTGGCTGGTTATGCGAGGAAATCGTCCGCCGTCACCTGCAGTGTCCTTCGATGCTTTGTATCCTGACGTGGCAAGACTGGACCGCAATGGACGAAGCCATCCGTAATGCAGACATTGATGCCGAACGCATCAATATCCCGGCCAATCCACATAATTACTGGCGCTGGCGGATGCATATCACCCTCGAAAAGCTGATGAGTCTTACCGACTTCAATCAACATATTCGCCAGATGATTGCTGAAAGCGGAAGAGCAGACGGATAAAGTTTTTTCTTTAAAACACAGTTTTTCGTTGACTAGTTCTATAGATTGAAAATTCAAAACAGCTAATCTGCGAAAAACTGTGTTTGCTTGCTTAGAAACTGTTTTGAATTTCTCCCAAAAGTTTTTCTCGTCTTGATGCATTCGTTTTCGTATGTACTTTGGGCAATTTTTTGTTCCTTTCCGTTTCTATTCTTCGTCAGCTAGCCCACTATCTTCCTCATCACACAAACGGGAATGCCTCAAAAACGCATTACGGTAAATTCAAAACAATTTCTTAATTTTTAATCCGAATCAGCAGATTCGCCAATATTGCCGTAAGTCCTCCGGTAGTGATGCCTGATGAAAAAATAGTGCGTAGGGTTTCGGGAAGCTGGCAGAGAATGTCAGGTACCAGTTCTACGCTTAAGCCAAAGGAAAAACTTAGGGCAACAACCAATGTTGCCTTGCGGTCAATGTCTTGTGAAGCAATGATACGTATACCTGCTGCTGCCACCGTGCCGAACATCAGCAACGTGGCACCGCCCAGTACCGGTTCAGGCATCAGCGAAAAGACCAATCCCACTGCAGGAAACAATCCCAATATAATCAGCATCGCGGCAATGTAGTAACCCACATAACGGCTTGCTACACCCGTCAGTTGTATCATCCCGTTGTTTTGGGCAAAAATGGAATTGGGAAACGAATTAAGGCAAGCAGCTATCATCGAATTAAAGCCATCAGCAAAGATGCCTCCTGAAGCACGGCGGACAAACTTCTCTCCCTCTACAGGCTCGCCCGAAATTAGTGAGTTTGCCGTAATGTCACCATATGCCTCAATGGCGGTAATAAGATAAATCAATGCCAAGGCTATGATAGAAGATATATCAAAAGAAAGTCCATAACGGAAAGGCATGGGAACATTCAGTCCGCCATAATCCGGGATAGAAGCGAAATCTACCATCCCCAGACACCATGCCACTATATAACCGATAGCGAGTCCAATGACAATGGAACTCATACGCAGGTAACGGTTTGAACTACGGTTAAAAAAGATAATCAAAACCAACACCAGTCCGGCGAGTCCCACATGACGCAGGCTGCCGAAAGTTCCGTCGGCTTGTGCTGCAGCTCCGCCTCCGCAAGCCGTGATGCCCACCCGTATCAGACTCATGCCAATAAGAGTTACCACAATACCCGACACCAACGGGGTGATAATCCGACGGGTATATTTCAATAAACGACTGATAAACATCTCGACCGATGCAGCAGCCATACAGGCACCAAAGATAGCTGAAAGCCCTCCGGTCAGTCCTGCTGCAATAATAGGACCGATAAACGAAAAGCTGGTACCTTGTATGCACAGTAAACCACATCCGATAAAACCTATGCGGCGACATTGGATGAAAGTGGAAATGCCCGAAGCAAATAATGCCATTGATACCAGATAACCAGTTGTTTCCAAATCCAATTTTAGAGCACCGGAAATAATGAGCGGCGGGGTGATAATTGCCACAAAAATGGCCAAGAGATGCTGCAATGCGGCAAAAAGAGTCTCACGCAAGGGCGGACGGTCATCCAGCCCATAGATTAACCCGGAAGATACTACAGGTCCTTGATGTTCTTCCATTATTCGCGGATTTTGATTTCACAATTCTCCAAACTCTCAATGATAGCAAGCGACTCGACGTGTATCCCCTGCTGACGCAAGTAGTCACCTCCGTGCTGAAACGCTTTTTCTATTAAGAATCCCATCCCCACCAATTCAGCTCCTGCCTGCTGTACCAGATCAATGACACCTTTGGCTGCATTACCGTTCGCCAGAAAATCATCAATAAACAACACCCTGTCGCCCGGACACAGGTAATCACGGCTGACACAGACTTCATACGAACGGTCTTTGGTGAACGAATAAACCATTGTGGTCAGCATATTCTCCATGGTACTGGGACGTTTTTTCTTGGCGAACACTACCGGCAATTCGAGAAGATAGCCTACCATAATGGCTGGAGCAATGCCACTCGCCTCGATGGTCATCACCTTATTTATATCTGTACTTGCAAACCGGCGGACAAACTCTACCGCCATCGATTTCATCAAAACCGGATCCATCTGGTGATTGATGAAATTGTCTACTTTCAAGATTCCTCCTTCAAAACATTTTCCGTCCCGCAAAATACGCTCTTTCAGTGCTTTCATATTGTGTAAATTTTGTCTTTCGCGCCACAGATTACATAGATTTGAGAACAATGCTTACATCCGTATTACTATGTTCTTCAGTCTATGTAATCTGTAATGAGTTAATTTTGTGCAAAGGTACGGCTTTTTATCCTATTTCCGGCAATACATGGAGCAGAGATATTATCTGGAAAGCGAAAAAAATCAAACATTCTCCGGTTCTCCATCTACCACCAAGTTTCCTCCACCTGTTACTTCACCGGTAGCCCATTCGGTCACATCGGAATCGCCAATAATCAGTTGTCCGTCATTGATACGGATGGTATACTGGTAGCAATAACCGGCGGCAAATGCGTGACTGATATTTTGCGTGCTTGCCGTGAACGATACGCCGTCGCGTGTATAGCCAATAGAGAATGTCAGCGTCACTTGGCTTTCCGACGGATTGAGCAACAAGGCTATCTGTGTATCGGTAACATCATCAATGGTTGTGCCTCCTGCAGACATCGTCCACTTGTTCTTCGCTTCGGCTCCCGATATTTCAGTCATTAATTCGCTGGTGAAATTGTATGTATGCTCCGTAAAACAACCTTCACCTTCAATGCTGACTTCATTTAACAAAGTTTCCATATTGCCCTCGTCAACCAAAGTTATCAACAACAGACTGTATGTGTGTTTGAACGCATTGGCACCGGTAAAATTAACCGTACCATTATTGTCGCCGAAGTTACATTCTTTTGTCGCTACCAAAAAGTCGTATGTCCCCAGTTCGGCAAGTTTGCCTGACTGAAGACTGAGGTCGGGCATTGGCACTTGGCTGCGCGTAGCTCCCGCTTGGTAAGGATAAAATGCGCAGAAAGCAAAATCACTGGTCAGGTCGGGCCAAGACAGTCTGGCGGCAGCTTCCCAAGTGCCTGCTTTGTTGGTAAACAATGTCGGGCTATCTTCCTCGGGCATAAAGAAACCAATTTCATCCCCCGGATTGAATGACACATTGCCACCCTCATCTGTCGTTGTACGGCTTTCCACACTGCCCGAGACTTCAGCACGCAGGCGGATATCGGTATTTTCTTTTGCCGTTCCCACTTCGGGAACGTTCTCTTGCTGGCAGGCAAACATTGTCAATGACAAAGCTATGCCCAATAATACTTTTGTTTTCATCTGAATATAATTTAATATACTAATCATTTATAACTAACGCAACATTTGTCGGTTGTATCTGTTTGGCACCAGTTTTTTTTCAAGATTATTTCTGCATTCCTTTATTTTCCTTACCTTTGCCCTTAGAAGCTGTTTTGAATTTATCGCACGAAAACGGATACATTAAGCCGAGAAAAACTTTTTGGAGAAATTCAAAACAGCTTCTTAGATAGTAACCAAATTTAAAAACAGCGATATGAAAAAAATTTCATTCTTCCTTCTTTGTTCCCTGATTTCCGTATGGACATATGCACAAGAAGCCAAATACGTGTTTTTCTTCATCGGCGACGGAATGGGAGTCAACCAAGTACAGGGTACCGAACTTTATTTGGGCGAACTGGATGGTAAAATCAGACTTACCCCGCTCGACTTTACCGAATTCCCCTATGCCACTACCAGTTCCACCTATTCAGCAACCAATGGCGTAACCGATTCAGCAGCCGGAGGCACTGCACTTGCCACTGGCACAAAGACTAAAAACGGTACCATCGGCATGGAGCAGGACCAGCAGACCCCCATCGCCAGTATCGCCATGCGGGCAAAAGAGAAAGGATGTCGTGTGGGTATCGCTACCAGCGTAAGTATAGACCATGCCACACCTGCTGCTTTTTATGCTCACAACCCGAACCGGAAAAACTATTACCAGATAGGGAAAGACTTGTTTACTGCCGGTTTCGACTTTTACGCCGGTTCTGATTTTCTCGACCCCGATAACCACGGGCAAGGCGAAAGTCTCTATACGCTTGCCTCACAGTATGGATATACCTTGGCAAGAGGATACGAAGACTTCATGGCAAAAAATGAACAGGCCGACAAACTTATCCTGCTGCAGACCGAAAAAGCTTCGGCAACCTACCGTGATGCTATTCCCTATGCTATCGACCGTCGCGAAGGTGATCTTTGCCTGAGCGACATCACAAGTGCTGCTATCCGTTTCCTTTCGAAAGACCTAAGCAAAGGTTTCTTCTTGATGGTAGAAGGTGGAAAAATTGACTGGGCATGTCATAGTAACGATGCTGCTACAGCATTCCGGGAAGTGGTTGATCTGAACGAATCCATCCGCCAGGCACTTCAGTTTTACGAAAATCATCCCGATGAAACTCTCATTGTCATCAGTGCTGACCATGAGACAGGTGGTTTGGTGCTGGGTACAGGTGCATATGCCCTCAACCTGCAAGCCCTGCAATACCAGCGCGTAAGCGAAACTGCCTTTACCTCCATACTGAACAGTCTACGTCGCCAGACGGGCAACCGCGTGACGTGGGAGCAGGCACGTCAGGCACTTGCCGACAACTTCGGGTTCTGGAATGAACTGAAACTGACCGAACAACAAGCAAAACGCCTTGAGGAAGTATATTGCCGCACTTTTACTGGCTCCGATGTAGAAATGGAAAAAAGTGAATATGCACAAGACGAACCACTGGCAGCCGAAGCCGTACGCATTATCAATGAAATAGCCATGGTAGGTTGGGTCAGTGGCGGCCACTCGGCTGGCTACGTACCCGTATTTGCCATTGGAGCCGGAGCCGACCATTTCCAGGGACGAATGGACAATGTCGAGATTCCGGCACGCATTGCCGAAATTGCACACTACCAGTAAAAAACTGTTTATATTTTACCTAGGTTTGTTTTGAGAATTGTTTTCGAAGGTGTTTTTTGATTTTATAAGGAGGACAAGTAAGCTATCTGACGAAGAACAGAAGCGGAAAGGATCCAAAATTCGTCAAAATAGTTAAAGTTGTTGATTGGGTTGTATTATCAATCCAAAGGGTATCTTTTTATAGTTTCCATATCAAAACCGTACGTTCTTGATATGGAAACCGTATGTTTTCGATATGGAAACCGTACGGTTTCCATATGGAGAACGTAAAAAGAAGACAGTTTGAAACAGATACTGAACCTTTCAATCATACATTGATTTGTATCTGTCCAACAAACTTATCGGAGAAATTAAGAAGCTGTTTTGAATTTCTCCAAAAAGTTTTTCTTGGCTTGATGTATCCGTTTTCGTGTGTGCTTTGGGCGATTTTTTGGTCCTTTCCGCTCCTGTTCTTCGTCAGATAGCCCGCTATCTTCCTCATCACAAAAGCGAAAATGCCTCAAAAACTCATCCCAAATCATCGCACGATAAATTCAAAACAGCTTCTGAAAAAGGAAGAAAAAAATTCGATTATCGAGATTTGCCCAGTCCGTAATGTAATAGCACGTTTCGGTAACAAGTGGGCGTTGCTGGTCGTACTGGTAATCAGCGAGCACGAATGTGTCCGTTTCAATGAGTTATGCCGCCTGATTCCGGATGTTTCTTCACGGGTGTTATCGGGTACGCTCAAGACACTGGAAGCCGATGCCCTTGTTGCCAGAAAAGTGTATCCTACCGTGCCGCCAAAGGTAGAATACCGTCTGACGGATATAGGCCGCTCGCTCGTGCCGCTCATCGCTCAACTGACCGAATGGGCGCAGACGAACATGAAGACCATCGTCAAGCACCGTAAGGCGTTCGATACAAAGGCTGCGAAAGCAAATTAACAGGTTGTTTTCCTGTATATATAACACTTTCTCCTTTTTGTTTAACATCCAAAAGTTTGTCCATGCATATTTTTGCAGTCGTAAAAATATATCTTGTAAAAGCGGTGTGAATATCTATTGTGGCAAAGTAAAGAAATAATGAAAATACAGAAAGGGAAAATTATTGAAATCAATACAGTGGAGGAATACGTCGCCCTGTTTGGCTGTCCGCCGATATGCCATCCACTGTTGAGCGTCTGCCGCCTGTCTGATGTAAAAGACTACAGTCCTATCGGTAAACCGGTGCGGTTGAACCTCTATACCATCACGATAAAGGACAAGACCACCTGTAATGCAAGCTACGGGTGGCGCAGCTATGACTTTACACGCGGCTGCATGAATTTCTTTGCACCGGGGCAAGTGCACAGTTGGGAAGAGAAAACTGTAAACACCGGCAGATGGGGATGGATGCTGGCTTTCCATCCCGACTTCATACGCAAATATCCGTTAGGCGCAAAAATCGGCAGGCTGAAATTCTTTTCCTACGATGTGAGGGAAGCCCTGCACATATCCGACATGGAGCGGAACGTAGTGGAGAATATCCTGGAAAACATCGAGAACGAGTACAGGCAAAACATCGATGCACATACGCAGGACATTATCGTCTCGCAGCTTGATGTCCTGCTGAATTATTCGGAACGCTTCTATACGAGGCAATTCCAGACACGCAGTAGTGTGGAGCCCGACATCGTGACACGGGTACATCTCCTGCTTCAAAAGCATATAGACGAGCATCGCAAAGAGTTTATTTCCGTCAATGCCTTAGCCAGTGAATTGAACATGTCTCCCCATTATCTCAGCGACCTATTGCGCAGCCAGACCGGAATGAACACGCAACAGTACATCCACGCATTTCTGATAGAGCAGGCAAAATCCTTGCTGGCGACTACACAACTGTCCGTAAGCGAGATTGCATACCGGTTGGGATTTGAATATCCCCAACACTTCAACCGCCTTTTTAAGAGCAAGACGGGCATTACCCCATTGGAATATAGAAATATGAACTGACACGTATATGGAACAAACTGAAAACAAAGGAATGTCGCGCCGTTCTTTCCTGAAACGGCTGGGTATCATCGGTGCGTCTACCGGATTGTCTGCCTGCGGACACGGGCAAGCCGGACAAGAAACCATGGGCGGGGAAATGGCTTACCGCACCGACCCTAAGACAGGACAGCAAGTCTCCCTGTTGGGCTACGGTTGTATGCGCTGGCCACCCGCCACCTCTCCACAAAAGGACGGTTGTCCGATAGACCAAGAGACGGTAAACGGATTAATAGACTATGCCATAGAACATGGCGTGAACTACTTCGATACCGCTCCCATTTACGGGCAAGGTTGGTCGGAAACCGTTACGGGGAAAGCATTGAAGCGTCATCCCAGAGAAAAGTTCCTCATTGCCACCAAGATGTCAGGGGCATCCGACCTTTCTCGCGAGAATCTGACAGTCATGTATCACCGCTCGCTTCAGCATTTGCAAGTCGATTACATAGACTATTACCTCCTGCACGGCATAGGTGGTGGCGGAATGAGCCTGTTCAACAAGCGTTTCATACAAAACGGGATGCTCGACTTCCTACTTGAGGAACGGGAACAGAGAAGAATCCGACATCTCGGCTGGTCCTTTCATGGCGATATTGAAGTGTTCAATCGTGTGCTGCAGATGCACGAACAAGCGCATTGGGACTTTGTGCAAATCCAACTCAATTATGTGGACTGGAGGCATGCTTCCGCTTACAATGCCGACTGGCAAAAGGCCATGGGAGACGACACCAACGCCGAATACCTGTACGGAGAATTGGCAAAGCGTGACATCCCCGTAGTCGTCATGGAACCTTTACTGGGCGGAAGGTTGGCCAACGTCACACAAGACGTACTGGCTCAGATGAAACAGAAGCGTCCGGATGACACGGCTGCGGCATGGGCTTTTCGCTTCGCCGGGTCATTCCCGAAGGTGCTGACCGTTCTTAGCGGAATGACTTATAAAGAACATTTGCAAGATAACCTACGTACCTTCTCACCGCTCGTCCCTTTGTCTGAAGCCGAACAGGATTTTTTACAAGACGTAGCGGAACGAATGAAGGACAGCCAGAATATCCCCTGCACCGACTGCAGGTATTGCATGCCCTGTCCATACGGGATAGATATTCTGGCGAACTTCCTCCATTACAACAAATGCGTCAACCACGGCTATGTTTCCAAAAGCCATCTGGATGCCAATTATGAGGAAGCCCGGAGAGCCTTTCTGATAGGTTATGACCGCCGCGTGCCTAAATTGAATCAGGCAAGCCACTGCATCGGTTGCGGGCAATGCGTGTCCCAATGCCCGCAGGGCATCGACATACCGTCACAGATGAGAATGATTGATGATTATGTGGAGCAGTTGAAGCAAGGAACTTTATAGGAAATGATTTCGGTACATTTATCCCACTTCCAATTATTGAAACATTTCTCATAAATGCAGTGCCTGCTTGCTTGATTCTTGCGCAAAATCATTACTTTTGTGCTTATTGAATCCTTTAAGCAAAAGGAATATATGGAGAATTACGAAGATTGCTTCCACCAAACATTGATCGGAAAAGAACGGATGAAGATAAAACAAACTTTGCAAGAGCCGATGAACACATACAATATCATATCCCTTCATGCCCACCCTGAATGGCGCATTCCTGCAGCCAGATGGTTTCAAGAAAAATGGGAAATTCCTTTAGAGGAGTATCTGACAAGTATCGATGAAAGTATTAAAGGAACTGTAGCTGTTCCTCAATGGTACATAGTAATTGAAGGGCAACAGATAATTGCCGGAGCCGGTGTGATAGAAAACGACTTTCACGACCGCAAAGACCTGACTCCGAATATCTGTGCCTTATATGTGGAACCGGAACGACGTTGCCGCGGCATTGCCGGACATCTGTTGGAACATATCTGCAAGAATATGGCTGTAAAAGGTATCAGCACCCTCTACCTCATCACGGAGCATACCTCGTTTTACGAACGTTATGGCTGGGAATACCTGTGCATGGTGAAGGGCGACGATGGGGAACAGATGCGGATGTATAAAAAATCGCCCAAAGCACACACGAAAACGGATACATCAAGACGAGAAAAACTTTTTGGAGAAACTCAAAACAGTTTCTAAAACCTGAGATTCGGTTACTCAAACGACAAATAAGGCATCAATCGCTTCAAATCTTCTTCGCTAAACTCTTCAAAAAGGGATAATTGTGCTATATCTTTCAAATTCCCACGTTTACGGCGATATTCGATGATGGCTTTTGCCTTGTAAAAATCCATATAGGGATGCGAGCGCAGACGGTCAAGGCTGGAATGGTTAACTCTTAACTTCCGGAAAGGAGGAGTTGTTATCCGGAACCAACGGTTCACCAAAGTATCAATGTAAGGAATTTCCTGTAACTGGCTCACGGCGTGAAAGCCTCCAAGACGGTTGCGGTAAGCTACAATCATCCGTGCCAGTCCACTACCGATACCTGGTATATGTTTCAACATAACCGTATCGGCCATATTCAAATCAATTACTGTACCTTCAACATATTTAACCGTTACCGGATAAAGCGTAGTACTATCGCGAAACACTGTTGCTGGCCGGCTCATAGCCGTGTCTTGTCTGCGCAACCGATTATGTATTCCGATACGAACGTAAGGATGCAGCGCTTCGTATTGTTCCGATGTCAAGCCATATATTCGTCTAAAAGCTTCGGGAGTGCGGAATATACCACCTTTCGCACGGTATTTTAGGATATTGCTTATGACGAAATCAGATAGTCCCAAATCACTAAGAGTTGTCGAATCCGCAGTATTAGGGTCAAAAGGAAATAAAACTGTTACCGTAGGGCTAGAATGCATAGGCGATGAACGTCGGTGCAAGCGTTCTTTCTTACGGACGTTTGCCAGAAAAGAGTCTACAGATTCATTATCTGTAGCCGAAGGCAATAATGCTTTACCTTGTTTTTCTTTCAACCATAAATTGCCGCACACAAGAAGTATCAGTACCGCCAACAACATCACAATGGCACGCCGGTCGGCTTTGCTGAAGTAAAAAAAATGTTTCCACATTACGAATAAGACCTATAGCCAACCCAGTTCGTTGACAAAAACCAACAAAATGCCGATAGGAGTAAGATAGCGCAGCAGGAAGATAAGCAGCGGATAATAAGGAGCACGCAATGTCCCCCAATTAGTCACTTCCTCACGTACCTTCTTCTGATCCAATTTCCACGACACAAAGATAGCGACAAACATGCCTGCTACAGGTAACATAATTTTTGCCGTAAGAAAATCCAGTGCATCAAACAGGTTCATACCAGCTATCCGCACATCATTCCAATCACCCAATGCCAGCGATGAAACCACACCGATAATCAAACTACCTGTTGTTACCAGCCACGCTGCGCGGCTGCGCGTAAATCCGAATTTCTCGTGCAGGAAAGCAGTGGGAACTTCATGAAGTGAAATGGTAGAGGTAAGTGCTGCCAGTGCCAAAAGAATGTAAAACAGTATCGCACTGATACAAGCAAATAATGGAACTGCTCCAAAAGCTTGTTGAAATACATTAGGCAGGGTAATGAAAATAAGTGAAGGACCAGCATCGGGTTGGATTCCTACTGAAAAAGCAGCCGGAAAGATAATGAATCCCGATAATATGGAAATGCACGTACCAATGACACATACACTCATAGCTGTATATCCTAGCCGGGTGTCACGATTGAAATAAGAAGCATACGTCGAAAGGCATCCCATACCGAGGCTGAGCGAAAAAAAGGCCTGTCCCATAGCTCCTAAAACTGCATCGGAAGTAATTTTACTGAAATCGGGCTTAAGCAGGAATTCCAATCCCTTTACTGCACCCGGTAACATCACAGCACACACCGCAAGCAGCACAATCAAAATGAACAGCATCGGCATCATAATTTTCGAAGCACGCTCAATACCAGCCTGTACGCCCTTAACCACAATAATATGAGTCAACGCCACAAACACTACCAGCCAGATCAGCGGACGCCAAGGATTCTGAGAAAATTCATTGAACATTGCTACAAAGTCGTCTGCGGACTTGCCAAGCAAATTACCCGTTGCAGACTGGAATATATATTCCAGCGTCCAACCAGATACTACCGAATAATAGCCTAAGATAAGGAATCCAGTCAATACTCCCATATATCCTACATACTTCCATGCGGTTCCGGGAGCCAGTTTCTTGAATGCTTCACCCGTACTTGCCTTGGCACGCCGTCCGATAGTAAATTCAGCGATCATGATGGGTAATCCAAAAAGGAACACACACCCCAAATAAATAAGTATGAAGGCAGCACCTCCATGGTTCCCTGTCTCGTAAGGAAAACGCCACACATTTCCTAAACCTACCGCCGAACCTGCCGCAGCCAAGATGGCACCCAACTTGCTTGCGAAACCGACACGCTCACTATTTTGCATACATTCTGTCCTTTCTGTTTACATTTTAAAGTTCAAGTTCGGCAAATGTACGAAAAAGTTTGTATTTTCGCGGAAAATATGAATAAATTATATGATGAAACACTATCCGCTATCTATCTTCATTATAATTGCGATCTGCTACCTGTCTTTTTTCACTCCACCGAAAACCGAGATGGATGAAATCACCAATTTCGACAAATTGGTGCATCTCTGCATGTATGGGGGGCTGACTGTTATCATCTGGTTCGAATACCTGCGCCGGCACTCCCGTATCCATTGGCATCAGCTGATACTGGTCGGTATCTGTTTTCCAATACTGATGAGCGGCATTGTCGAAATTCTACAAGCGACTTGCACCTCCGACCGCAGTGGCGACTGGCTTGATTTTGCCGCAAACTGTACCGGTGTGTTGTTCGGTTGTCTGTTCAGCTGGTATGTCACACGACGGATAATTCAGAAAAATATGAATAAACCGGTTTGACAAATATATAATCAACAACAGAACTTTATTATGGATATATTGCTGATTATCATTGGTATCATCTGCCTGATAACAGGCTTGTTAGGTTGTGTGTTACCAATACTTCCCGGTCCACCACTGGCATATATCGGTATGCTATGCTTTCATTTTACTGCCCGTATGCAGTTCACTCCTACCCAATTGATTGTATGGGCTGTACTGGTGCTTATCGTGCAATTGCTCGACTATATTATACCTATGTTGGGAAGCAAGTATGCAGGCGGGACCAAATGGGGAAACTGGGGATGTATCGTGGGAACAGTGATAGGCTTGTTTTTTCCTCCTTGGGGCATCCTTGCCGGACCTTTTGTAGGGGCTGTTGCCGGTGAATTGCTCGGCGACAAAGACCTGAAGCACGCTTTGAAATCGGGCTTAGGGTCTTTGGCAGGTTTTCTGTTCGGCACCGCAGTCAAGCTGGTACTTTGTGGATATTTCATCTGGCAATTCATTGCGGCATTCTGAGGTATTATCGGAAATCTTTCAGTTCTTCCTGCAATCGTTGACGGGTAGAATGAATGCGGCTCTTTATTGTTCCTAGTGGCAAATCCATTTTATCAGCTATCTCTCGGTATTTGAATCCCGATACATACATCAGGAACGGAATACGGTATTCTTGAGGTAAGGCATTAACGATACTGTTCATTTCCTTCAAGTCGTATCCGTTATCTACCGTTACAGGCTCATCACTTTCGTTTTTATTTAGGTAAAACAGATTATCAGTCTGGTCAACATAAGTCTGGTCACGTTGTGTCTTACGGTAATTATTGATAAAAATATTACGCATGATGGTATAAACCCATCCCTTGAAATTAGTTTCATCGGTATACTTGTCTTCATTATCCAATACCTTTAGCGAGGTTTCCTGCAGCAGGTCATTGGCATCTTCACGGTCTGCTGTAAGCTTATAGGCGAAGTGACGTAATTCGGTTTGTACGCTCAGTAGATTCTGAGCAAAATTAGCTGTTCTCATTTACTTGTTGTTTATTCGGGTTAATATATGTCTGTCTCTATCGACACTGCAATATTAGCCCGAAAAACAACCCGGAACCTCCTAAAATCCGGTATTCCACCGGTTAAAATCTATCAACGGATAGTTTTTACCCCCTTTTCTATCAGTTCACAGGAGGTATCATCTGTTTTTTCTCCTCCATCTTTCCAAGTAGTATAAGGCTGCTTCATCAGAAATGAATTGTAATATCGGGTCTGACCAGTCACTTCCTTACCGATAAAGGCTGGCAGTTCCACCGATTCGGTTTCCGAACAAAGTTCTACTTCAGCAATTACCAGTCCTTCGTTTTCTCCGTGAAACTCGTCTACTTCGAACACATGTCCGGCATAATCGGCTAGATAACGGTATTTCTCGATGCGCCCCGGCTCACACAATTTCATTAATTCTTCGGCATCAGCCAAGGGGATTTCTTGTTCCCACTCATATCGGCTGGTACCTGCGGCGTTAGAAGGTCCTTTGATAGTAAGGTAACCTTTATTGTCGCGGATGCGGACTCTTACCGTCTTGCCTCGCGCACTACATATATAGCCTTGTTCGATACGGCTTTTTGCACGAGCCAAGCGGCGGTAAGAATCGTCAGTCACCAAAAATTTGCGTTCTATTTCTTGCGACATGGCTGAAGAAGTTTACATGACCGAAAAAGCGACAATCATCAGAATAGCCAGCAGCACCAGTACGATACACATATACTTGATAAGGCGATTGGCTTTTTCTTCTTCCCGGTTGCCATGTACCGGTTTTTTGTTACGTTTTGTTCCCATAGTGTTTTATGTTTTAGATTGGTTATGATTTTAATAAACCGGCAAGGTTCAGGTTTTTATGAAAACCTTGCCGACTTGTTAATTGATTCATGCCTCGCTGTCCGAGAATTCCATCAGATAGGCTTTGATAAAACCGTCTATTTTCCCATCCATTACCCCGTTGACATCCGAAGTCTGGTAATTGGTGCGATGGTCTTTCACACGACGGTCGTCGAATACATAGCTGCGTATCTGTGAGCCCCATTCAATCTTCTTCTTTCCAGCTTCTACCTTTGCCTGTTCTTCCATACGGTGTTGCAACTCTTTATCATACAAGATAGAACGCAACTGACGCATGGCGTTCTCCTTGTTTTTAGGCTGGTCGCGCGTTTCGGTGTTTTCAATCAGGATTTCTTCTTCCTCACCCGTATACGGATCTTTGTATTGGTAACGCAAGCGTACCCCCGATTCTACCTTGTTGACGTTCTGGCCACCGGCACCGCCACTCCGGAACGTATCCCAGGATAAACGGGCGGGTTCTACAGTCACTTCAATCGAATCATCTACCAATGGTGTGACAAATACAGAAGCAAAAGAAGTCATTCGCTTGCCTTGTGCATTGTAAGGCGAAACACGTACCAGACGATGTACTCCGTTTTCTCCTTTCAGGTAACCGTATGCATACGCCCCTTCAATATTCATTGTAACCGTCTTGATACCAGCCTCATCACCTTCCTGCAAGTTAGCGACCGACAACTTATAACCATGACTTTCTGTCCAGCGCATATACATACGCATTAACATGGATGCCCAATCTTGGCTTTCTGTACCTCCGGCACCCGAGTTAATTTTCAGTACACAGTCCATCTGGTCTGCTTCAGAACGGAGCATATTTTTCAGTTCCAATTCTTCCACCGCCTTAACCGCCTTGGCATAAGCCTCATCTACTTCGGCTTCTGTCACCAGTTCATCTTTATAAAAATCAAAAGCCAGTTCCAGTTCATCTGCCAAAGTTTTTACTTCATTATATCCGTCAATCCATGCCTGCAAAGCCTTTACTTTCTTCATCTGAGCCTCTGCCTTTTTCGCATCGTCCCAAAATCCAGGCACTTGTGTGCGAAGTTGTTCTTCCTCTACCTGCATTTTCTTGTTATCAATATCCAGATAACGGTTCAGTGCTTCTGTACGTTCTTTTATGTCTTTTAGTTGGTCTGTTGTTATCATATGTTTACTACTCCTTATTCAACTTGCAAAATTAGCCATTTTTACGTTAGTGTAAAAATTAGGAAACAAGAAAATCACTCTTCATACATTTTGTTGATTTCATTCGCATAATTTTTCATCAATACCGGACGTTTGATTTTCAGGGTATTGGTCAATTCACCTTTTTCCAAACTGAATGGTTCGGGCAATAAGGTGAACTTCTTGATTTGTTCGTAATGGGCAAATTCCTGCTGTAACGTATCGATACGCATCTGGAACAAGGCAATGATTTCGGGTTTCTTCAACAGGTCCGCACGGTCGGCATAAGCAATGTGATGGTCTTGGGCATACTTTTCCACCTGTTTGTATTCGGGCACAATCAGTGCAGAGACGAACTTGCGTTGGTCTGCTATGATAGACACCTGATCAATGTACCGGTCTACCACCAGTTTGGTTTCTATCGCCTGAGGGGCGATATATTTACCGTTTGATGTCTTGAACAAGTCCTTTATCCGATCGGTAAGGTATAAAAAACCATCTTTCATATAACCTGCATCCCCCGTATGAAACCATCCGTCTTCGCTGATTACCTTGCGAGTCAGGGCTTCTTTCTTGTAATATCCCTTTGTCACGGTCTCGCCTCGAAGCAAGATCTCACCATCCTCGCCGAACTTCAGCTCAAGTCCGGGAATAAGCCGTCCCACGGAACCCGTGCGGAAGTCGTCCATCCATCCCAACGAAACAGTGGCCGTAGTTTCAGTCAACCCGTATCCTACTACCATGTTGACGCCTACTGAATGGACGAATTCTTCTATTTGCTTTGACACCGCTGCTCCGGCTGTGGGAAAGAAATTGCCCCGTTCGATACCGATAGTCTTTTTCAGTACACTGTAAATCGTCTTTTCGTAAAACTTGTATTTCAGATGTAACATCGGAGGAGGTGTCTTACCGTTCATCAGATAATCGATGTTGTGTTCGCGTCCTGTCTTAAGCGCATCCAGCATCAGGCTTTTCTTTAGCCCCGAAGCTTCGTTTATCTTTTCATGGACACCTGCATATACTTTTTCCCAAAAACGTGGCACACTGCACATTGCCGTAGGACGAATTTCCTTAATAGTCATCTGTATATCTTGCGGATAAAGGTTGATGCAGAGCAGGCAACCCTTTGTCAGGCAGTAATACGACCACGCACGTTCGAACACGTGCGTAAAAGGTAGAAAATTCATCACCACATCCTGGTCGGTCAAGGTAAGCAATACCTTGTTATGCGCTTGGAAAGCTGCCTCATAACATGAATGATGCAACATCACTCCCTTCGATTCGCCCGTAGTACCTGAAGTGTAAAGAATGTTAGCAAGGTCAGTCGACACTGCAGCCCCCGTGCGCCGGTCTACTTCTGCCTGCAGTTCGTTTGCCTCACCCAACTGGAGGAAATCGTCATAATAAATAGAATGAGTATCTTCTGCTGCCCGCATTACATCGGGACTGAAAATGATGATTCGCTTCAGAGTCTTGCAAAGCTGCTGCACCCGATAGGCCACATCATATTGATATTGTTCGCCCACAAACAAATAGCGGATGGAGGCATCTTCTACGATATAATGCACTTGCGATTCCGAGCTGGTGGCATACAGCGGAATAGTAACTATGCGGCTTTTGAATGCCCCGAAATCGGTATAGAGACATTCAGGCATGTTCTGAGAGAACACACCTACATTTTCCTGTACCTCAACACCTAAAGCCACCAAGGCACGAGCCACTTTCTTTACCTTTCCGGCAAACTGATTCCACGAAACCGGAATCCATACACCTTGTTTGTAGTCACGGTATTTCAGAGCTGCACGTACGCCGTATTTCCCGGCCTGCCGTTCAATCAGTGTAGACAAATAAGATTCACTCATTTAAATTTTATTTATTTTGTAATCGCTACCTGCAAAGATAGGGTTTAATTTGAATAAATGAAGTATCTTTGCTGGCAAAACAAAAGAATCTTATGTTATCGGATACTAATTATTACACTTCGGAAGCACTTACGCTACTGAATTCCCTCATCGGAATCCCTTCCATAAGTCGGGAAGAAGAAGCGGCTGCCGATTTCCTGCAAAATTACATCGAGGAAAGCGGCATCATGACCGGACGCTCGGGAAACAATATCTGGTGTATCAGCCCGATGTTCGACGTTAACCGTCCCACCATCCTGCTAAACTCACATATTGATACAGTCAGACCTGTAAACGGCTGGCGAAAACAACCTTTCACTGCAAAACTGGAAAACGGGAAGCTGTATGGGTTGGGAAGCAACGATGCCGGTGCCAGCGTGGTTTCACTCTTTCAGGCATATCGTTACCTGACTACCACCACTCAAAGCTATAACCTGATATTCCTTGCCTCATGCGAAGAAGAAGTGTCGGGTAAAGGAGGTATTGAAAGTGTACTACCGCAACTGCCTCCCATTGCACTGGGGATAGTGGGCGAACCTACCGACATGCAACCTGCTGTAGCAGAAAAGGGTCTGATGGTACTCGATGTTACGGCTCATGGTAAAGCCGGACATGCTGCACGCGAAGAAGGAGAAAATGCAATTTATAAGGTATTGGAGGATATCGAATGGTTCAGAGATTACCGTTTTTCCAAAGTATCTCCATTATTGGGACCAGTAAAAATGAGTGTCACTCAAATCAATGCTGGTACACAGCACAATGTCATTCCCGACCTATGTTCTTTCGTAGTGGATATCCGGAGTAACGAATGCTATTCGAACGAAGAATTGTTTAACGAAATCACCACTCATATCCATTGCGAAGCAAAAGCACGTTCGTTCCGTCTCAACTCTTCGCACATTGATACTGAACATTCGTTCGTGAAGCGCGCCGTCGAACTGGGAAAGATACCATTCGGTTCGCCTACGCTTTCCGATCAGGCATTGATGCACTTTCCTTCCGTCAAGATAGGACCGGGCAAATCGTCACGTTCGCACACGGCAGACGAGTATGTAATGGTCAGTGAGATAGAAGAAGCCATTCATACCTATATCGCCATATTAGACGGATTGAAGATTTAAGTGATAAGTGATACTCCATTAAACTCAATAAAAAATGCATATAATGAAACCAAACATCTTCCTTTGTGGCTTCTTCCTGTTGTTGTCGGTCTGCCTCGCTGCATGTGGGAGCAGTAAGAATAAAAATACCTCGGAAAAAGAGACAAACCAGGAAAATAACGTGCAAGTACCTGAATTTAATGCCGACAGTGCTTACCTGTACATTCAGAAACAAGTGGCATTCGGTCCACGTGTGCCGAATACTGAAGCCCACCGCAAGTGTGGCGGATACCTTTCACAACAACTGCGCGACTTCGGAGCTACGGTGTATAACCAGTTTGGCGATGTCATTTCATACGATGGAAAAGTACTGAAGATGCACAATATCATCGGTTCGTACAACCTTGACACCAAGAAGCGCGTCCTGCTGTGCGCCCACTGGGACAGCCGTCCTTATGCCGATGCCGGTCAGGAAGCACATTACCATACTCCCATCGATGGTGCCAACGATGGTGCCAGTGGTGTAGGTGTACTGCTGGAAATCGCCCGTCACTTACAACAACAGGCTCCAGCTATCGGCATCGACATCGTGTTCTTTGATGCGGAAGACTATGGTATCCCTGAATTTTATGAGGGCGATTACAAGCAAGACACATGGTGCCTGGGTTCTCAATATTGGGGACGTGTACCACATGTACCTGATTACAAGGCACGTTTCGGCATCCTTCTGGATATGGTGGGAGGCAAAGGAGCAACTTTCTATTACGAACAATATTCCAGTCAAACGGCAAATTCACCAATGAAGAAAATTTGGGATACAGCACACCGACTGGGGCATAAACAGTTCTTCATCAAAGAAAACGGCGGCAACGTGACAGACGACCACATATACGTGAACCGGCTCCGCCAAATCCCGTGTGTGGATATCATCGGTTATGACCCACACAGCGAAACAGGCTTCCACCCTACCTGGCACACAGTGGCAGACAACATGGACTGCATTGATAAGGCAACCTTGCAGGCTGTGGGAGAAACCGTAATGAATGTAATTTATAATGAAAAATAAAAAATAACTCGATATGAAAACAATCAACGAACTACAAGACGAGGTTATCGACGAGTTCAGCAACTTCGATGACTGGATGGACAAATATCAGTTGCTTATCGATCTGGGCAGCGAACAGCCCCCCCTTGACGAACAATATAAAACCGAACAAAACCTGATAGATGGTTGCCAAAGCCGCGTGTGGTTACAGGCAGACTTTATAGACGGGAAAATCATATTTCAGGCAGAAAGCGATGCTTTGATAGTGAAAGGCATTATCGCCTTGCTGATAAAGGTGGTTTCGGGGCATACACCTGATGAAATTCTGGATGCTGACCTTTATTTCATTGACCGGATTGGACTGAAAGAACACCTTTCGCCAACCCGCAGTAACGGGCTGCTTGCCATGGTAAAGCAAATGCGCATGTATGCTTTGGCTTTCAAGGCAAAACGAAGTTGAAAGAAAATAAAAATACGACTGTCCGTATGTAAATACAATTTATTTGCGCAAATGAACACAGATATTTAGGACCTGTTTTGAATTTATCGTGCACACACGAAACGAACACATCAAGCCAAGAAAAACTTCTTGTAGGAAATTCAAAACAGTTGCTTATGCCTGTTCATACGGGCGGTCATATTTTTGAACACTTTATTAATACCCGTTCCTCATCCTTTAATGTAGTGGCAAACAGATATATTTCGCCACCCTCTTTCAATTTTAGTTTCTTCCGCAACTCTGTTACCGAAGCGGGGAAATTGCGCACTGTCAGATTTGCTTTCTCTACTCCCCCCAACAAGGTTTTCAACTCTTTTTTCCCGAACCCAGAAACGGCTTCTACTTGAAACTGACGGCCTGGGAAATCCACTTGATGGTCGGAGGTATACAGATGGCTGTTGGGATGCAGTTTTTTCACACCGTAACGCAAAGCCAACAATCGGTAAGCACCTGCTTTCAGCAAAGTCACTCCTGGTTCATACAGATAAGTTTCCACCTTGTCAGCATACTCACACATCGCATTTCTCTCTTCGGAAAGCGTAAATACAAAAGGTGGTATCAACAAGTTATCAACAATCTGTTTACAATATATACACACCTCAGAACCAATACAATCCGATTTTTCAACAGACTTTTCTAACAGAATTATTAACTCTTTACACTCGTTATGAACAGCCACAATGTGAATTTGCGTGATGTGTTTCAACACCTGAAGAGCTTTAACTATATCCAGCATAGGTGATAACTTAATCATTACCTTCCGCCCTTTTTCCACCAATACCGGTTCGAGTATCCCTATATCGGGTTCACAATCAGATATTGCTACAGTCTTGCTTCCATAACTGTCTCTTCGGGCAGGATCCAGAAACAGACAGTCTACAGGTGTCATTTGCGACAAATAAGATACACCATCCGCACAATGAACATGAATATGTCGCAGTCCTAATGCTGCAAAGTTATGAACAGCTAACTCACACAATGAATTCTGACGTTCTACATAATCTGCCTTCCGGAATCTTTGAGAAATGAACGAACAATCTACGCCTAACCCTCCCGTCAGGTCGGCAAATGTTTCTCCATTTATAAGCGATGCTTTATAGCGTGCCGTTAGTTCAGAAGAGCATTGTTCCATCGATAAATGGGAAGGATAACGCACTGATTCCACCTTTGCCCAAGAAGGAATTTTCCTTTCGGCAACCTGTCTGCCAGCAATCTGGACAGCAGCTTCAAGCATATCCACCTCGGGATATTTCTTCGCTTGAAGCGCCAAAGCACGCACATCATCTCCCCAATGTGCATGAATAAAAGCAAGTGTTTCGGAGGATAATCTTTTCATATGTACAAACTATCTGCTACAAAGATATATTTTTCTTTGTTTACCTATATTCAACAAAGGCAAAAAATAAGGGTGTGCATTTCGGCACACCCGTTAAAAAATGAATACCTGCATTCAACTTCAATATGCCACATAGCTGCCTTGCTTGTAAGATTATTAATCTTCATGCCGAAAGATTATTAATCTTCACGCTGTAAGATTAATAATCTTACAAGGATGCAGCCATATTGCGAAAAGACCCTGTCTTACTTGTCAGCGTGACACTGTCAACAGGAATGACACCGGAAGTATGTATCCATGAAAATGTACAATTGCATACCGTTCAAAGTATAAGTACATGTTTTTACTACACTTGTACAAGTAAACTGCTGATATTCATATCAAACTCATCAATACTCGTCCTCGTTGAAGAAGAAATCTTCTTTGCTAGGATAATCGGGCCAAATGTCTTCGATACTTTCGTAGATTTCGCCTTCATCTTCCATTTCCTGTAAATTTTCAATCACTTCCATAGGAGCACCCGAACGCATTGCGTAATCAATCAGCTCATCTTTTGTAGCAGGCCATGGTGCATCTTCCAATTTTGAGGCCAATTCCAATGTCCAATACATAGTATTTCAGTTTATAAAGTTTTACATTCACATTATCGGGGCACAAAAGTATAACAATTTATGTCATTTGCAACTCTTATCCCAATAAATTTCATCATGGTGTGTTAATTGATTTAACTTTCGTGATAGAACAAACAAATAATCCGATAAACGATTGACAAACTGTTTCACATTTCTGGCTATCTCAAAACCTGTTTCTGCTTCTTCCAGTGCCCAAATACAACGTTCTGCACGACGACATACCGTACGGCATACATGACAGGTAGAAGCTGCATACGAACCGCCAGGCAAGATAAACCCACGAAGCGGAGGCAGAGAAGCATCTAAGGTATCAATGGCTTCTTCCAGCCGGGTAATGTTTTCATCCGTAATCTGAGATACAGGCGACAAATCAGTCTTCGAAGTCTCTGTCGCCAAATAAGCTCCCAAAACGAAAAGTTTATGTTGCACGAATTGCAACAAAGATTTGTCTGTACCTTCTTCCATCTGCGAGACTAGACACCCTATCTGCGCATTGAGCTCATCAACAGTGCCGTATGCTTCAAGTCGAATATGCGTTTTCGGAACTCGTACACCTCCTATCAACGAAGTCGTTCCATCATCGCCTGTACGCGTATAGACCATACTTTTCTTCATAACATCTCTGTTGTATTAAGTTAAAGAAAATTGACAATACGATGTTCTTTCACCCGTTTCTTATCAAAGAAAACCAAACCGATGTCATACAAATCGAATGTGACTCCCGTACGGGTATCTGCAATCGTCTGCTTCCACCATCGTTTTTTCTCAAGAGTAGCATACGGTGCGCCTACAATGATGCACGTACGGTCGGTAACCATAGGCAGCAACCGCTCAAATGCTTCTTTATAATAAGGTGTATGTCCGATGTGTATCAGGTCAGCAAACGGTCTGCCTGTCAATGCCTCGTCAAGCAAGCGGAGTACATTTCCTGTCCGGTAATCCACTAACGGATACGCAGAAAGGACATGTTTTATTCTTGCCTTGTCTTGTCTTTCCTCATCAATCGTAAAGAGAGGGACATGCTTTGCCTCTGCCATATAGCGAGTATCCAGTCCGCACCCTGTCCCTATTTCCAGCATTGATGCCGGCTGCAGATAATTGACCAACCGGAACAGCAACCGGTCGGTTTTTTCACGATAATGGAACAGTTGGTCTTTCTCATCCTCCCGGCTATAGTGCAAAAGCTGAAAAGCATAATAAGGCATCTTTTCATAAATGACCGATGTAATCAGAAAAAAATCGGAAGGTGAATGTACACCATACCCGCACCGGTGCCGGAACCGGCAACACCAATTCCATATCCGCAAGCATAGGTCGGACATCTTCATAACGTATCACGCATTATAAAGACAAGAGGCATAAAGGCACCGAAAGTCCATTACCTCTGTGTCTCCATGCCCCTGTGCCGTTCATTTGTCAACACGGACTTATTCGCGTGCGCCCAGTTTGTCATTCAGATAAAGAACACCGGCATAGTCGTTACATTTTTTCAATTTGTCGACAATACCCTGTGCGGTAGCTTCTTCTTCCACTTGTTCGCGGACATAGCCCCACAAGAAATCCTGAGAAGCTTTGTCTTTTTCTGCCGAAGCTACATTTACCAGATTGTCAATCAACTCAGATACATGACATTCGTGGTTGTACACATGTTCGAATACTTCCAATACGCTGCCCCAGCCTTGCGGAACGACATCGATTTTGTCTACTTTAGCAGCACCGCCGCGTTTTGCGATATAGTCTGCCAAATCGTATGCATGTTGCAACTCTTCTTGCGATTGTTTACGCATCCAGTTGGCAAAGCCATCGAAACCTTCTTTCTGCAAATAGAAAGACATAGAAAGATACAGGTTAGAAGACCACATTTCTGCTGTGATCTGTTCGTTCATCGCGTTTTGTAATTTTTCTGAAATCATAGTCGTATTATTTTTTAATTATTAAATGCAAGAGATAAATACATTATGAGTTTCTACAAAAGAAATGCCAGAACCCACATCGTGCCAAATTGTCATTTCGGATGAAAAGGCTGGAGCATCTGCTTCTTCCCCCAAAAATAGGGAGAAACTCCCACACGATCAATACACCAAGCTATACCAAATGAGCCTGTCACCGTTAATATCATCGCCACGAAAAGAAAACAAAAACCGGTTTCGTCGAACATAAACAATGGTACCAATCCTTTCGAAAGCATAGTAAACACAGGAGAGAAGACCAACAATACCAGCGTATGCCTCCCTACATAGTCGGAAACACGCCTGATACCAGCAGGTATAACCGTATAGAGGCTCAAGAGTACACTCGCCACAAGGTACACAATGGCAACACCCCCCAAAGTGAAACGATTCAGATTCGCCATATCGGCACTCAGCCACACCAAAGGGATCAATGCCCATACAGAAGGACAGAAAAAAGATGTAAATGTCATGCCCGAACGGCGCAAAGCAACTCCAGCCAGGAAATACAAGGCATTGGGTAATGACACAAGTTGACAGGCATCTGCCAGAACGGCATATCCCGTACCTAATACGACCAGACGAGACACAAGCCTCATCTTCTCTGCCCAATGAAATACACCATAATATATTAGCCCGCACAACAGGTAGGTATGCAGATACCAATAGGGTCCCATCGGATGAAGGAATAATTTCTCCAGCATCAGTCCTACACTCAGGCAATCCACCTTATCACGGACAGGAAGCACCGCCGACATCGCCACATATCCCGTTTCCATCACCATGTAAGGGACAAATATCCATGCCATCGCCCTCAGGAATTCACTTGGCCGTTTCTCAATTTGCATCAGGTACCCCGACAAAATCAAGAATACCGGCATGTGAAACGTGTATACCCATTGCTTCGCCAACGGATATTTTTCACTAAAGAACACCAGGTGGAAGGCTATCATCAGCAAGATGCAGACACACTTCAGGTAATCGATTTCTCCGATACGTTTTCCGTTCATGATATTTGAGACTTTTTTATTTGAAAGACCAAAAATACGGAAATAAATCATACGATGTAAAAAAAGTACCCACTAAAACGCACCTATATGCATAGGTCTACGCACATAAGTGCGCAAGAACATGCAAGTATCTCCACCAATCGATGGTATCGTATGTAAAGGCGGCATTCATAAAAAGAAATGCCACACTGTTTTCTGATGAAAATCTATTAAGAAAACAGTGTGGCAAAACAAAAGACAGGTCAATCAACAGAAGAAAAGCTATTGTTAAAAGCCATGATGGGCCAGCTTGCTCTGATTCATGTCAAAATCAAAACTCATCCCTTTAAAACCGGGAAGTGATGTCTGACCTTCGCCTTCGCCCAACAAGATTTCTGCAGCATGAAAATCGAACTTCATATTGCCGGATTCTACAGCATAAGCAGCAGCATTGCCAGCCTCAACTTTTACTTCTACCAGCAAAGGCTGAGCTTCTTCTTCGGTAGATGAAGGAAGGGTCACGGATAATTTCAAAGATTCGGGATGCATGACAAATACCACGCTATCCTTATTGGCGGTCAGTGTCGGTTCGTACCCGATTTTATAATTGACATCACCTACTGCTTCTACAATTTGGTCTGCCAATGCTTCATCTCCGACAACCGAAAGTACAATGTCTTTAATGGGGAAATTGGTAAAACTGATGGTATCATCGGCCACACTGGCAGAAATATCGGTTCCGGCAGGAGTCTCTTCACCTTCTCCGGTATCTTCTCCTTCCAGCGGATTGACACTGCTCATTACCACTTTACCCGTATAATCGCCGAACATGGCATCTGTTGTCACTTCATCGGGTACCTGTGGAGTGTTTTCATCATCGCTGCAAGCCGAGAAGCTTATAGCACATCCCATTAATAACATTGAAACAAGAACTCGTACAGGTTTAATTACTTTTTTCATTTTTCTACGGTTTAAAAATTAATTAATACAGTTTATCTACGACTTCCTTGCAATCGTTTCGCGCAGTAAATGCAAAAGCGCCTTAAATCTTGCACGGCTCAATTGTTAAACAACGTTTCATTGCTGGAAATCAAGCCATTAGACATCCCTTTTCACAAAGAAAACTCATTTTGCAAATTGAGTTTCCACCCCAACCCTAGAAGCAATATGTCTCATAACAAACAATAATTGGATTCAGGTTTATTAACATACCCATGCGCAGTATTTCCCGTCCGATTGCTTTATCCTGAAAACAAGAGTTACTATTGATATACAATTATGGATGAGCATACACGTAAAAGAATTATAGCCTTTACTTCACAATCGGTCAAACAATATGGTATCCGTGCTGTACGTATGGACATCATAGCCCGGCACACAAACGTGTCCAAACGTACCATATATCAAGTATTTGCAACCAAAGACAATTTGATAAATACTTGCCTGGAAGCCTATTCAGGCCGTATGCAAAACCGGTTTCAGCTCATAGCATACAATAATCCCGATCCGTTGGCATGCCTTTGGGAAACATGCAAGGCATACATAGAGAACCTGTATAAAGGGGAATGCATTTTCTGGTTGGATATCTATCGGCATTATCAAGGGATATACCTTGCTATTAACCCAATATGGTGGGACGAACTGAAAAAAAGTATTGCAGCATGCCAGTCAACCCACCGCATCCAGGCAAGCTTGGATACGGATATTTTTCTCCGTTCATTTACGGAATTGCTATACAATGCACGACTCGCGGAATGTGCTCCGGAAATGCTTCACTATGCAGCTTCCCTTATGCTAAAAGGAATCATAGTTCCACAAGCCGTAAGCAAGCTCAATCAATCCAAGAGTATTGTTTTCTGATAAAGAATTGAGAAATTCTATGTTTGAAATGTCAGGCATGTGGCTCTTAGCATTGCAGACGATGATATACACCTACGCTTTTTCTCATCATCCATTTCTTAATTTGTAAATTTCTACAGAGTCCTTTTGGTTTACAAAATACACTTTTAGTACGCCCGAAAAAAAGCAGCCCCACATTTGAATAATTAAATCCGGAACAATAGGTTTAAATAGCAAAACGATAAAGTTTAAACAAAACTGATTATTAGCTACTTATGAAAGCATATAAAATTGATTCAATTTAATTGAATTGAAGTAAATCTGGGATAAATGGGAACAATTGGGGAACAATTCACTATCTTTGCAGTGTTCAATCCTGAAATAAAATCGAAGCTTATGAAAGTGACCGCATTCATACGGAAAACGGCAAAGAAGAATGATTTAGAGATCCAAGCAACCATCTATTTCCGGAAAGAAGGACATCAAGGCAACAAGTGAACTTTCAGCCCCAACCATTGGAGTCCGGAAAAGCAGAGATACAAAGGTCGTGTGGCTTTGATGCCAGAAGATGAAAAGACAGACTTGAACCATAAGGTACAAGCGTTGACCCGAATTTGGTTTCGTCGGTATCAGGGCATAACAAGGACTTTCGCCGTTATAGAGAAAAAGACTGCGGTATTGAACGGTCATACATAAATGAATGAATGGCGAAGTTATCTTACCAAAGCAGACTAAAGAAGATACGAACATAATAGCTTACGAATATGGATAAAAACATTATCATAGAAGAAGTCAATGCCGAATATCTGAAAGGATTTATATACTATATCCGGGGTGTTCGAGTAATGCTTGATATGGATTTGGCTAAAATCTATGGTTACAGCACCAAAGATTTCAATCGTCAGGTCAAGAACAACATTGAGAAGTTTGAGAAAGACTTCATGTTTCAGTTGACCGATGAGGAGTGCGAAATCTTGAGGTGCAAAAATTCCACCTCAAGTTGGGGAGGTCGCAGATACAATCCATACGCCTTTACGGAGCAAGGAATATATATGCTTATGACCGTCTTGAAAGGTGAGTTGGCAACCAAGCAAAGTAAAGCCTTGATTCGCATCTTCAAGCAGATGAAGGACTACATTGTTGACAACCAGCCGTTGTTGGGACAGAGGGAATATCTCCAACTATCTTTGCAAACAACCCAGAACACACAAGACTTGCTTGATTTGCGTAAATCTTTATCAGCTGTTGATGACAAGGTTGCCAGTATAATAGATACATTGGGCAATGTTGTAACCAAGTCGGAACTGGCGAATGTCATGCTTGACTTTAGCAATCCTACCGTCAGAAGGGGCTGGCTGATACTCAACGGCCAACCTGTAGAATCCGATTTGGCTTACCAACAGATTTATGCTACAGCCAAGAAAACAATATTCGTGGTGGATAATTATATCGGATTAAAGACATTGGTACTTTTGAAAGAGGTTTCTGCCAATGTGAAGATTACTGTATTCTCAGACAATATCGGCAATCGACTACATCAGGCGGAGTTTAATGACTTCTGTCGGGAATATCCCGATGTTTCTGTTTCGCTGCAAACATCCGGCGGTATATTCCATGACAGATATATTGTCATTGATTACCAAACAGCCGATGAGCAGATTTATCATTGCGGTGCTTCATCCAAAGACGGAGGGAATAAAGTTACGACCATTACAGCCGTTACCGATGGATGCATTTATCACCCCGTGATAGACCAACTTCTGAATAATCCAGTATTAGTATTACGGTAAAGTCTTGCTAAAATGGGATTTTAAGCATAGCGATAAACAGGACTCATTCAATATCCATTTCGTTTCTTTCGTTTACGGTTTCGCCGAAATAAGCGAAACGCAAATCATTGAATTTTAGCGAAATCCAATTATACTTTTGCACCATCGTTCCGATACGGGAGAGGTGGTGCAATCGTTTATTATGCTGCCGAAGCGGTTGTATCAAACAATCCGGCGGCATTGATTTTGATTATGACAGACTTGATGCAAATTATCTCCAACGGCGCAGCCAATATTAAACTGGAGATTACAGGCGAGGACTTGCGCGTATTCTCGGACGAGCTCATCAATCGCGCGATAAACGAAGTGGCATTGGCTTTCCGTGCAGCGGATGAAGAACGGCTACTAAGCCGGGAAGAAGTAAAGGATATGTGCGGAGTATGCGATGCGACCTTATGGAACCGACACAGAAATTGCCGATACTTCTGTTGGTATCTGAAGAACGTAATACAGGAAAGAGTACATTTCTGAACTTTCTGAAAGCAATGTTTCAAGAAAATGTCACGTTCAATACTAATGAGGATTTTCGTAGCCAGTTCAATGCGGATTGGGCGGGCAAATTGATGATTGTCGTGGACGAGGTGTTGCTCAACCGCCGTGAGGATAGTGAACGGTTGAAGAACCTAAGTACGGCACATTCCTACAAGATGGAAGCCAAAGGCAAAGACCGCTATGAAGTACAGTTCTTCGCCAAGTTCGTGCTGTGTTCCAACAACGAGAATTTCCCCGTTTACATTGAGCCGGAGGAAACACGTTATTGGGCCTGCTCCCAATGCGTTGTCTTATTTCACTTACCAAATATCCGTGTTGCCGGGGCAGAAGTATTCCGCATCATCCAAGAAAGTGGGACGCTTTTATACCGTTACCCGTGAAAAGTTGAAAGACTACCGTTGAATTTGTTGAATCTGATGAAACATAAGAAAGAACGTATGCATATGGCCTATATGATTCAACAACACCATCAACAGATTTCAACGGAAAACCTTGCCTACCAAAAGAGAATATCGGTTGCTGACAACGCTGTCGGATGTAAAGCATCCTCTTTTTTCTTCCCTCTTTTCGTATTCCGTTCAACGGATTCAACAAAATCAACGGTGGAATCTGTTTCAGACATCACGACAAGGACGACAAGAATCCACACTTCCACTTTTTGGCAAACGTGGTACTGGATGATGGCACACGCGCCAATCTTGCCAACATCGGAAAGGCGGCAAAGGAAGCATCCATTTCCGTAACGGAACAATGGGGATTGACACCAGCCAATCATCGAAAGAGGATGCAAGCCGATGACAAGAAGGACACCGATAAAAATGAAAATCGGACAGCAGAAATACATAACCACAGACACCAGAATTATATCGAATGGAACAGCAGCCCTATATCCAAAGAGGACACCAATTCCGATTTTACAGCGAACAGCAATGGGGAAAGCGCATTAACATCTATTAGTGGCAATCTAATGGAAGGCATCGCCGAACTTATCATTCAACCGACTGTTGCCCGGATAGGCACAGGCTGCGGCACCAGTGACAACACGCTCAACCATGACAAGGATAAGAACAAACAACGAAAAGGAGGACGTAAAAGATGAAAACAGAAAACGAAAATAAGCGCACCAAGCGCAAAGAAATACAGTTTAGCGAAGCGGAATACACCGCGATTGAAAAGAAAGCCAATGCCGCACGGCTGTCTGTGGCAGCGTTCATCCGCGAATCTGCATTAGGCAAAAAACTGTCAGCTGCACTCACCATAGAAGAGAGCGAGCGGATGAAACGCACGGCCAACATCAGCTACAAGATGCAAGTCAACCTCAATCAGATTGCACGGCTGGCCAATATCCACGGTTTACCTTTTGTAACAGACGCTATCCGCGAATACATCTGCCGTACCAACGAATATTTCAAGACCGGTTCATGGCATGAAATGGATTTATCTGCCTATGAATCCGAGCAAAAACAGCGGGAACAACTTGCCGCAAAAGTACGTGAGCTTCAAGAGAATAACACGGAATTACAGAAAGCGGCAACCAACTATTACCTTTATACCGCCGAAGGTGAACGCCTTTTCTGCGAACGGCACAATTGCCGTATTTATCCTGACAACCGAGGTATCTATTGGCATTTCAAGGTTACCGATTATCCGGCTTATACACTTCCGACAGAAATTAGTCGGGCATATCTTAACCATGAGATTTCGATACGGGATGTGTATGTGTATTGGCGTAAGAATGCTATAGAATAACGATAGATTTGTTACTTATAGGTTCCTAAAAAGTCTTGCACTCATTTAATAGCTATATAGTTTGTTCTTTTCAAAAAATATGCAGACCTTTGCAACATCATAATCGAGCGAGATTGATGGTTAAGGCAAACGTAGTATATAATTTAATAATTAATCAGATGCTGTCGAGTTTATTACGGAGACTCAAACTCGGCGGTTAAATAACAAGAGTCACCTTAACCTTCATTTTTACGATTATGAGAAAAGACGAAGCCTTGTTGTCATTGCTTCAGAAAGCAGACAACGAAGATTTGAGAGTGTTGGCAGACATTATTACCACGGACAAGAAAGGTGGACATCGCTTTAATGAACTGCTGACAATGAAGGATAATTATGCAACTTATTATCCTCACAATATGCGTGCATTGGTATCGGATATTGTTGATGAACTGCAATGTTATGGTGCCAATACGGTGATGACTCTTTTGCGTGGAGGCAATGGAGTATGTTATCATATTATCTTGCGAGATGTTGCAAAGAAGTTGAAGGTCAACTTTAACAAGAACACAAGTGACGAGAATATAGAACGGTATATCCTTCAGAAAATGTTCGATGATCTTGTGGAGAAGTTGTCTGCAGAAGAATTGTACACTTTGGCTGAAAGCATGAAGGTTCGTTTAGCCGCCGGATTAACGAAGCAAGCCATTATTGCTATTTTGCAAGCTGCTATTCGACGGGGAGGTTTTCAGAGCTATATTTTCATAGTGGTGGCCGCTAATGCGATAGCCCGTGCGTTGCTTGGACGAGGATTGTCGTTGGCTGCAAATGCAATGTTGATGCGGCTTACTTCTCTCTTTGCCGGTCCTATAGGTATAGCATTAAATATTTTGTGGGCGACAATTGACATTGCTGGTCCTGCCTACCGGGTGACGATTCCTGCAGTAGTACAAATCGCATACATTCGTAACAAGGTGCAACACCCCGAATGGAATGAATCGTTGCTTGAATAACCCTACTCTTATTATATAAACTGTTACAGAGATTATTTGGCTTGAAGTTTTCAGCATTTGAGTCAGATTATTCTTCTACTTTTTTCTATTTTTGTATTTATAAACTTGAAAACTCATTTTTATGGCAACATATAGTGATTATGGAACAGGCATTGAAGCTCAATATATTGAACTGATTGACCGGATGCTCAGAGAAAAAAGAGATTATATCTCTACAGTAGATGTATTGAAACGTTTTCAAGAGGAGTATAATCCCAAGATTTCATTAAAACCATCTTTAAACAAAGTTCTTGATAAGGCCAAAGGTCGTATTAGAAAATGTTTACAGGCGCAAGGATTGGATTTTGATGAACAAATGATTGATGGATTCAAGGAATTCAAATATCCGGAGAATGTGCCTGAGGACTTATTGTCTCCATTGAGAAAAAAGACGCGGAAACTTCGTCAAAAGACTTTGACAGATTTAATTCAGAAGTCTCAAGGCTTGTTTCCTGCTTCTTGGCTGGCAAAGTTTCAGCTTCAAGCTGAGGAAGAAATAAATGGAAGTAGCGCATCGCCCATTATTACATTTGATTCCAATGAGCAACTATGGAATTTGGATTTATTGCCTACATTCTATTATGCCATAAGAGATAAACAGGTTTTAAAGTTTACGTACGCTCCTTATGCCAAACCGGAACGCACTTTTATCTTTCATCCTCACTATTTGAAAGAATACAATTTGCGTTGGTTTGTCTTTGGATTAGCGATAGAGGGAGAGGGGAAGCAATACCCTTCCAATAATTGTGCGTTGGATAGAATTGTTAGTGAGATAGAAAAAGTAGAGAAGGTGAAATACATTCCATCGTCTGTGGATTATTCTACTTACTTTGATGATATTGTTGGGGTGACACGTCTTAAAGGCCATCAAAAAGAGATAATTGAGATAGAAGCCAAAGACTATTATACATACATGAGGATTCTAACCAAACGATTGCATAAGAGTCAAAAAGTACTGCAGACTTGGAATGAACAATCGAAGACGGGACGTTTTTCCATTGAAGTAATCCCCAATAATGAACTTTTGGGATTGCTGATGAGTTTTGAAGGGCATATTGAGGTTTTGGGAAACTACAGAACTAAGTTTAGAGAAGAAGTAAATAGAATGTATAACGTATATAACGATTGAGTATGATTGAGAAAATGCAGCAAGAGCTTGAAAAGGGAGGAGTGAAATTCCTCCCTTGGATAGGGAATGAATACGAGGAAGGTATTTATTACAATGAGGAAGGGAAACTTTGCCCTGGCAAAGGGAAAAAATGGATGATACTTGGCGAAAGTTTTTATTGGGGGGATGAAGATGATGATAACGCGGAAAGTAATGATGATGCATCTTACTTTGTAAAAAACTTAATTGGACAGATAATAAGTGGGAATCCTAATTTTAATATCAGGACGTTTATACGATTTGAAAATGCTATGGCTTATGAAAATGAGGAATGGGAATTAACTCAAAGACAAAACTTTTGGAATCATTTAGTTTTTTATGATTATGTACAAGAGCCCTTGAAGTATCCGCGCTTATCTCCTACAGAAGATCAATTTAAGGATTCGGAAAAGTCTTTTTGGAGAGTGATTGAGATTTGTAAGCCCGATATCATTATTGTGTGGGGAAAGCGGTTATATAATCATTTACCACAAGAAGGCGAACAAGGTAAAGATATTGAGTGTGATGAGGATAGTGTTGAAACATGGATATATAAAAATAATATTCGAGTGATACCTATTATTCATCCAGCAGCTCCTATGTTTTCTACTAAAAGAATTTTTAACATATTAAAAAAAGTATGTAATGGATAATTTAAAATGGTCTGATGAAGATAAAAGCATTCGAAATAAGCTGTTAGAAAAGTATTCGAATAATATAGATAAGAAGATTTGGAGTATCAGGGGAGATTATGATGTTTTGGATAATTATCTTGAGTATCGTTTCCGTTTTTTAAATGAATGTGGTCATATACGTTATGACAAAGATTCGTTAGATTGCACGGTAGGATCTTATTTCCCTGAAACAAATGCTAAATATGCAGCTTTTAACACAGGTTTAAGAGGACCAGGGAATCATATGATTTGGGGAGTTTATGAATTTAAAGCAGATGCATGGAGCTTTATTGATTTTTATGCACATGGATATGATGAAAGAAAAAACGGGAATAGATTAGATAAAATACCTGTAACTACAGAGGATGAGTTTCATTTTCTAAAAGAAAATGGAGATTCTTTCTTTACTAAAGATAATTGGAGTAAGGTTAATAATTTTTATTCTAAAAATTTGATTATTCGCAGTGAACATTTACTACAGAATAGCAATCAGAAAAATCGAAGTAAGTTTTTATCAAAAAGGCTAACTTCGTGTTTTCATTATTTTATGGACGAAAAAAAACTCATCCCACCTCGAATAGAAGATCAAAAAGAGCTCATTAGAAAGCTAATAGAATATCAACTAAGAAGTCAAGAAGGTGGTGAAATGTTAAAATGGGGGCATTGGCGATGGGAGTGTCCTTCTAATAGAACAGCGAAAGACGAAAGTGATTTTGAACCTTTAAGTCTGCTGTCCCCTATTTATATTCTCACAGAGCGAAAAGCAATACCAGATTTAATAGTTCCTATTACTATCAAAAAGCCAAAAGGTGCAGCAGCTGTTTTTGAAGTAGAAACGGTACTTTCTATCGAAGATGCATATAAGTGTGCAATGTTGGTTGACCCCTATTTTGAATCATTGTGGTTAATACATGATAATGTAATGGAATATATAAAAGAACAATCTCCTAAAAAACTTTAGCACCTATCATCCTCCTCAAATATTTCCATAAGCAAAAAGAAGTATCTACATTTGCATAAACACTTAAGAGATCTTTGGCTTTCATGGCTTTTGGCAAGGTCCGTTTTTAAGTTAGAATTAAAGCGAATTAGAATGATCATAATTATGTTTAACTTAAAACCAGTAAAGTATGTATAACATTCTCATTGCCACAGGTAAAGTTTTGATTAACATTCCTACCAGAGACTTAGCCATTGCCGCCGGAAGTTATCTTGCCGGTAAGTACCTCAACAAGAAAATCAAAGCGGCAAAAAAGCCTTGCTAGTAAAACGTTGAAGAGATTTACCAGTGTAAAAGCTGGTAAATCTTTTTTTGATTTAACCGTATTATAACTTGAGTAGTCTATGAACGCATTTCTCAACATCGGAAATATTATCAACTTCGTGTTGATTCTTCTGTCGCTATCCGTAAGCGTATGGTGCGTCTATCGCTGTAAGAGAGGGAACAAGCGACGCAAACTTTATTATACGGGAATTGCGCTATCTTTGCTGGTGATAGCTTTGTGTGTTCGAGGCTCATATAAAATATTTCACTACTGTGACTTATATAATAAGATTGTTCGCCCTACAAAATCATACTATCTGAATGAGTTGACTTTGTCTCCTGAAGAATGTAGAGAGGATTTTGAAGAAATAATGGGCATAGTGCAGGAGAATTACGCATCGTTAGCCCATCACAAGCATATTGATTTGGCAAAACTTAATGAAGCGTATAAGGAAGAAGTGAGTAAGGTCAAGGATGCGGAGCAATACGGTTTGCTCCTATTACAGTATTTCAGCGCTTTAAAAAATATGCATACGTATCCTTTCTTTTCGAGATACCAAAGCGGTGTATATGCAGTCAGCAGAAATGATTCAGTTTGGATATCAAGATGCTTGAACAAAAGCGTTGATTTGCAACGTAAAGACCTGATAATCGCAATCGATGGTATGCCTACGGCTGATTATATCAAGAAAGAAATGAGAATTACTCCTGCGTCTACAGATGTGGCAAGGAAGAAAACTGCTGCGATAAATATATTCGCTTCATACACTGATACTTGTAAACGGGTTACGGTGCAACGTAGCGATTCTGTTTTCGATGTATTACTACCCCTCTTTAAAGAAGAAGAAATGATTGCGGCATTGAAGAAGCAGGCAAATGCAACAGACAGTTCACGCATCTATTTACCTTCTGTAATAGCTCCTAAAGTCTCATCCTTGTTGGCGAAAACATTAAAGAGGTATGATAATATTGGGTATATCCGTATCCATGATTTCGATCCCGGCAGTGTAGAAGATTTTTGCCGACAAATCAAAGAGGAATTTAAATGCCCCTATCTGATACTTAACTTGCAGGGAAATTTAGGTGGGAAAAAGGGCAATGTAATGAATATTGCGTCTTATCTGATTTCAAAATCCATTACTATTGGAAATGCTATCGTAAAAAATGACACGGCTAAATGTTATAAAGGGAAACTATTTGTCTTGACAGATAGGATGACTTCATCGGGAGCAGAAAGTTTGGTGGCAATCTTGAAAGAACAGCCTAATGTCATGGTAATAGGCTGCTGTACCGCCGGGGACTGTGGAAGCACAGCTTTCAATTTCAAGACCTCACACGGTATAGAATTCAAGTTAGCTACAGAATCGCCTTTTCTGTTGCCGGATGGTGTAACGTGGAGTGAAGGACAAGGAATTGCCCCTGACATAGAGGTGGAGGAAAATTTACCATGGGAAGAAAAGAACGCTTTTAGTATAGCAATAGATTTAATAAACCAAGACAAACTAAAAAATAACACTTATGAATTCAAATGATTTAAAACAGTTATTGATTTTTCTCACAGCACGTGAGGGAGCTATGATTTCTTTTTCAAGAGAAGATGTGGAATACTTGAATGATGAAACAGACATTCAAGTGTACACAGTAGAAACAAAGGATGTTTCAATCAATAGAATGCAAGAAGTTAGGGAAAAGTTTAAGCAGCAAACTGAGTTTGTTGCAGGCAACTTCCAGCACTGTCTGTTCCTTATCGAAATGAATCCTGAACATCAGCTTTTGACCAAAGAACTTCAAGATTTCTTTGACGGGAAATTTCATAAGACACTCAAATGGGAACTAAGGAAAAATTCTCAAATAACATCCTTAAGAATTACCGGTGTTTTTAGTAGGAAAAGCATTGGTCGCTTAAAAGATTTACTGAATCGGTATCAATTTGAGGATATAATACCGCACATACAGCAATTATTCAGCCAGACTCCTATTAAAAAAGTGAACAAACTTTATGAGAGCTTAAAGTTTTACGAGGCAACGCCAACAGATAAAAGTATCCGCATTGCATCAAGATTTGAAGGCTGCTATCCGAAAACAGACATCAATGCTTGTGTTTTAGATGAGCAGAGAGTGGTTGTTTCTCCGGTAGTAGGTTATGATTCCTTATCGGAATTGACAAATATGCCTATTTATATAGATAAGGACGTACATATCTCTGAAAAAGAAGTTTTGGCCGGATTATTGCTGGAAGCAACTACAGGGGCATAATTGGAATTTCCACTTAAACCGAAAATCAATAGATAACACATATCTATTTCATCTTTTAGGCGAAAGTCTCAATGGTGTTTAACTCCATTTAATAATCGGTATAGAATCCTTTCTACGGGAACAAAATGGGAACAATGAGCACAAAACAAAATCGACTAAGTATTGATATTTAATCACTTAGCCGATTTGCTCGTACCCAGACCCGCATTTGAAATAATTAAAGTGGGGAAAATGTGGGTAAAAAGAAAAACGCAGAAAAATACATTAATATAACTATATATCAACTATTTACAATCATATTAAATTTTAATCCGAATTAATCCGATTGCAAATTATTTAGCAGATGTGGGGAAAATGTGGGGAAAATATCTATATTTGCATCCAGATAGATATTTAACCTGTAAGCCTATGAAAGTAACTTTCATCATTAAAAAAGCGGCAAAACGGTATGATACTGAATCAACCGCAACTATTTATATCCGTCTGAGAAATGGAAGACAGCTTGATTCTGTTGCTCCTACCCAGCTTTCAATCAATCCCAACCTGTGGGATGAAAAAGCAGAGTGTGTAAAAACAAAAGCTGTCTGCAACGAAGATTTAAGGACTGGCATAAATGAAGAGATACGAAAGCTGAAAACCTATGTGGAAAAATCCTTTCATACGGAAAAAGAGTCCGTTGATAAAGAATGGCTGAAACTGACCTTAGACAGATATTATCATCCTGAAAAGTATTTCACACCGGAAGAGATTGTCATCAAGCCGACTTTCGGAGAGCTGTTTGACAGCTTTCTGGAAAAGCATCCGTTATCGGAAGTAAGGAAAAAGAATTTCAGGGTGGTAAAAAGAGCCTTATTGCGTTATGAACTGTATGTACGGGAAACAAAAAGAGGACAAAAAGGATTTGTTCTTGATATTGATACCGTCACACCTGAAACTCTTCGGGACATGTGGGACTTCTTCGAGAACGAATACCAATATTATGAATTGTACCCGAGCATTTATGAAGCCATTCCAGAAAAGAGAACTCCGCAACCACGTGGAAAAAACACTCTGATAGACTGCTTTTCAAGAATACGCACATTCTTTCTGTGGTGTTTCGACAGCAAGCTGACCGCTAACAGACCGTTTGACAAGTTTCCGATAGAGGAATGTAAATACGGAACCCCTGTTTATATCAACCTTGAAGAAAGGGACAGGATTTTCAATGCTGACCTGTCAGCCACTCCACAGCTGGAGATACAGAGGGACATCTTCATTTTCCAGACACTTATAGGATGCAGAGTAAGCGACCTGTACAGAATGACCAAACTGAACGTGGTGAACGAAGCCATTGAATACATACCGAAAAAAACCAAAGAGGGCAATCCTGTAACGGTACGTGTTCCGTTGAACGATAAGGCAAAGGAGATTCTTGAACGGTATAAAGACCATGAGGGAAAACTCCTGCCGTTCATATCCGAACAGAAATACAATGAAGCAATAAAAAAGATATTCAAACTTTCGGGAGTGGACAGGATTGTCACTATATTAGACCCGTTGACACGTGATGAAGTCAAAAAACCGCTTTATGAAGTGGCAAGCAGCCACCTTGCAAGACGCACCTTCATCGGTAATATTTATAAGAAGGTGAAAGACCCTAATCTTGTTTCGGCACTGTCGGGACACAAGGAAGGCAGCAAGGCTTTCAGACGATACAGGGATATTGACGAAGAAATGAAGAAAGACCTCGTTAAACTTTTAGACTAAGCCTATATGGGACAACAGGAATATGACAATTTCAAAAGACTGATAAGGGAGTGGCTTGACAGCCATCCCGATGAATATGCGACTTTCGTGGAAGAAATGAACGACAAGGAGTTCAAGGGATTTGTCAAGGTTTTCAAAGTTGCCACAACCTTGGTACCGAAATACAAGGAAGCCACACGCAGACGGATCGGAGACGACAAAATCTCCGATTTCGAGGAACTGGAGAATGTGCTTCTGGATTCTGACCTTGCTCAAAAGATTGTAAACGAGTTCCATCATTCAAAAAGGCGGAGCATCACACCTGCCATGCTCGCATGGCTGTACTACGGACGGAGCTATGAGTGCATGGTGGAACAGGGAGAGGAACTGGCCAAAAGAAAAGGTATTACAAGACTATACAAATGGCTTGTTTCCTATATGGTCAGGTTCATCATCAAGAAGAGCATCAGCAGCGGCATGAGAACCAAGGAGGACTGGGTGGCTTTCAGAAAGCAGCAGAAAGCCATTGAGGAAAACAACCTCGTGGAATGGTCTATTGAGGATGAAGAAGACATTGAAGAAACCGAAACGGAAGATACGGACAGCCTGCAGCAAGGACAGTCCAAGAGTGCCGGACGAAAAGCCGACACACGCACCCTGCCGGAGCTGCTGATAGAGAACAGGGATGTCATTCTGGAAAGAATCGGAACAAGGCTGAAAACGCATACGACCGAAACGGACATCGCACGTCTGTACATCGCACTGGTGGAATACCGTTTCATGCGCCCCTGTCCCATAAAGACTTTCCGGAACGCACTGCAACAGCAATACACAGACCTCAGCATCGTACACGAAAGGGGAATACAGAAAGCATACAGGAACCTTACCACACCTTTCGGAGGCAGCAAAAAACTGATAAAGGACATCGGGGAAGACCATGTTGCCATCGAGGAATTGAAGGCTTATCTATCCGCTTGAAACTCGTTTAATTCGTTTTTGGATTTTACGAATTTAACGCATTGAAATCCATTGATTTACGATTATTTTTCGTTATATATTTGTGCCACTATCCTAATCGGGGTAGTGGCTTTTCGTTTATAATACTGCCGAAACGGGAAGTCTTACAACCGGCAGTTTCAACAAGCCTATGACAGACCTGATGGCAATTATCCAAAGCGGAAACGGCAACATCAAACTGGAAGTGACAGGCGAAGACCTGCTCATGTTTTCAAACCAGCTGATAAGCCGTGCCAAGCATGAACTCTCCACCGCCATTGCGGAAGCGAGAAAGGAAAAGTACCTCACAAAGGAGGAAGTGAAGAAAATGTGCGACGTGTGCGACACCACCCTTTGGCACTGGGCAAAGAAGAACTATCTGAAACCCGTGAAGGTGGGGAACAAGGTCAGATACCGACAGTCGGACATACAGAAAATCCTGGGTGAACGCAATCCTTCAATCTGAGCCTATGAAAGAGGAAGAATACATGCGTGTGGGAACGACACTGTACAAGGTCGTAAACCAGCCCTGCGCCAGCGGAGGGTATGAGAAAAGACGTGTGATATGGAACAACAGCACACTCAGGCAGGACTACGGGAAAAACTATCTTGCAACCGTCCCGAAGTATGACGGATTCTGTACCGTTCCCGACCATCTGAACTACCGGAAGGAGATTGACGGTTTCCTGAATCTGTACGAACCGATAGAGCATACTCCGCAGATAGGGGATTTCCCGAACATACGTTCTCTGGTGCTACACATTTTCGGTGAGCAGTACAATTTGGGACTGGACTATCTGCAACTGCTGTTCCTGCAGCCGTTGCAGAAACTCCCCATACTCCTGCTGGTATCGGAAGAGAGGAACACGGGCAAGAGTACGTTCCTTAATTTCCTGAAAGCCGTATTCGGGGATAACGTGACATTCAACACCAACGAGGATTTCCGGAGCCAGTTCAATTCCGACTGGGCCGGAAAGCTGCTCATTGTCGTGGACGAGGTGCTGCTCAACCGCAGGGAAGACAGCGAGCGGTTGAAGAACCTGAGCACCACTTTCAATTACAAGGTGGAAGCCAAAGGGAAAGACCGCACGGAAATAGCCTTCTTCGCCAAGTTCGTATTGTGTTCAAACAACGAGTACCTGCCTGTAATCATAGACGCAGGGGAAACACGATACTGGGTAAGGAAGATAAATCCGCTGCAGAACGATGACACGAATTTCCTGCAAAAGCTGAAAGAAGAAATTCCTGCCTTCCTGTTCTTCCTGACGCAAAGGGAGCTTTCAACGGAAAAGGAAAGCCGTATGTGGTTCAATCCGAAGCTGACACATACGGCAGCCCTGCAGAAAATCATCCGGAGCAACCGCAACCGTCTGGAGATAGAAATGGCTGAACTGTTCCTTGACATCATGTCAAACATGAATGTGGAAAGCGTATCATTCTGCCTGAATGACCTCATGACACTGCTTGTCTATTCGCAGGTAAAGGCAGAGAAATATCAGGTTCGGAAAGTGGTTCAGGAAGTATGGAAGCTGACTTCCGCACCGAACTCGCTTTCCTACACCGCCTATGAGATTGCTCCCCACCGTGACTGCCACTACGAGACGAAAAGGAAAATAGGAAGGTTCTACACGATAACCAAGGAACAGCTGACCGCTATATGATTATTTTGATGAAATGATGAATACAGTATATAACACATTGTATTACAGTATAATATAAATTCATCATTCATTCATCGGAATATAATGCTGATGAAAAGAGAAATCATCATTTCTTTTTTGGCAAGCAGTCTGATGAGACATTGATGAAGTGTTACCATTTTGTATAACAGTACATTACAGGTAAAGTTCATCAAATCATCGTTTTTTCATTCATCACAAAACCGTACGAAAATGACAACCGAAGAAGCAAAAAAGATAAGAATCGCAGACTATCTGCACAGTCTGGGGTATTCCCCAGTAAAGCAGCAGGGGGTAAACCTCTGGTACAAATCTCCGTTCAGGGAAGAGAACGAGCCATCGTTCAAGGTAAACACAGAGCGTGAACAATGGTTCGACTTCGGTCTGGGAAAGGGCGGCAACATCATCGCACTGGCGGCACATCTTTACGCAACGGAGAGTGTTCCGTATATCCTGAAACGCATAGAGGAACAGACACCGCATGTCCGTCCCGTTTCTTTCTCTTTTCACAGGCAGTCTGCCACCGAGCCGAGTTTCCAGCAGCTTGACATCGTGCAGCTGTCTTCTCCTGCCCTGCTTTCTTACCTGCAGGAAAGAGGGATAAATACGGCACTGGCGAAAAGAGAATGCCGTGAGGCACACTTCACCAACAACGGCAAACGGTATTTCGCCATTGCCTTTCCGAACATATCGGGCGGATATGAAATCCGCAACCGATATTTCAAGGGCTGCATCGCACCGAAAGAAATATCACATATCAGACAATCGGGAGAGCCGAGAAAAGCATGTTACGTTTTTGAGGGGTTCATGGACTACCTTTCCTTTCTGACACTAAGGCTTGAAAGCTGTCCGCAATTCCCCGATCTCGACAGACAGGACTACATGGTTCTGAACTCTGTTGCCAATGTTTCCAAGGCACTCTATCCGCTGGGCAGCTATGAACGCATCCACTGTTTCCTTGACAATGACCGTGCAGGAATGGAAGCCCTGCAGCAAATCAGAAAGGAGTATGACAATACCAGACATATACGTGACGCTTCACACATTTACAGCGGATGCAAGGATTTGAACGAATACCTGCAAAAACGGGCAGAGACAAAGAAACAGGCTCAATCCATCAAAGTGAAGACACCGCCCAATAAACCGGGAGGCTTTCGGTTATAGCCCACTATAACTACACGCTTCGCTTACGTAGTTGTGGGCTCTCCCGAGGGGATTAGGGTTTTACCCTAATGACCCACTCAGGGCGTTTCTCCCCTGAGAACCCAGAGCAAAGAGTGACCCTCTCTTTGCAATCTCCGCTTATGGGTTGCACCCCTAAGAACCCCATGCGTTTACGGACAGCAGAAAAGCAAACAATAAAGTACAAACCAAAAAACAAGTATCTATGGCAACAAAATCAAGCATACATATCAAACCCTGCAACATCGCATCGAGCGAGGCTCACAACAGGAGGACTGCCGAATACATGCGCCACATCGGAGAGTCCAGAATCTATGTCGTTCCTGAACTCTCCACCGATAACGAGCAGTGGATAAATCCCGACTTCGGCAGTCCGGATTTGCGGACGCACTATGACAATATCAGACAGATGGTAAAGGAAAAGACCGGACGTGCCATGCAGGAAAAGGAACGGGAGCGCAAAGGCAAGAACGGCAAGACAGTCAAGATTGCGGGATGCTCACCCATACGTGAAGGAGTGCTGCTTGTCAGGTCGAACACCACACTGGCAGACGTGCGTAAATTCGGTGAAGAGTGTCAAAGACGGTGGGGAATCACACCGCTGCAAATCTTCCTGCACAAGGACGAAGGGCATTGGCTGAACGGTCAGCCGGAAGCGGAAGACAAGGAAAGCTTCAAGGTCGGGGACAGATGGTTCAAGCCGAACTATCATGCCCATATCGTTTTCGACTGGATGAACCACGAAACCGGAAAGAGCCGAAAGCTCAATGACGATGACATGATGCAGATGCAGACCCTTGCATCAGACATCCTGCTGATGGAGCGTGGGCAGTCAAAGGCTGTTACAGGCAAGGAACATCTGGAACGTAACGACTTTATCATCGAGAAACAGAAAGCCGAGCTGCAACGCATGGATGCAGCCAAACGGCACAAAGAAGAACAGATAAATCTTGCCGAACAGGAACTAAAACAGGTAAAATCAGAAATACGCACTGACAAGCTAAAGAAGACAGCCACCACAGCAGCGACAGCCATAACAAGCGGTGTTGCTTCTCTTTTCGGAAGCGGAAAACTGAAAGAACTGGAACGTGCCAACGAAAAACTGCAAGACGAGGTTTCAAAACGGGACACCAATATTGAAAAATTGCAGAGCCAAATACAGCAGATGCAGAAACAGCATGATACGCAAATCCACAATCTCAGGGAAATGCACAGACAGGAACTTGACATGAAGGAAAAGGAACTGTCACGGCTCGCCAGAATCATAGACAAGGCTTTCAGGTGGTTCCCGATGTTCAGGGAAATGCTACGCATGGAAAAGTTCTGTGCCATGCTGGGGTTCTCTAAAGAAATGACTGAAAGTCTTTTGGTCAAGAAAGAAGCCTTAAAATGTAGCGGTAAAATCTATTCGGAGCAACACAGACGGAACTTTGACATAAAGGATGATATTTTAAGGGTGGAGAATGACCCTGACGATGAAAGCAGGCTGAATCTGACAATAAACAGGAAGCCGATTGCCGAGTGGTTCAGGGAGCAATGGCACAGGCTTAGATATGGAACAAGACTGTCGCAGCAGGAAGAAAAGAAAAGTAGAGGATTAAAAATGTAAATACATTATACCACAAGATACTGAAAATATTATCTGCGACATTGGAAGTATAAATTTTCCAATGTCACAGATGATACATAAACTTCAATAAGTTGGCAATAATTCATCTAAAATCTTTCATCATTTTTATAGCAGGTTTATAATTTTGCATAACAGCTTTTTTCAACCAAAACATACCTTTCTTTGTATTTGGTATTTCAAAAGCAGATAAATATAAATCTGCTAAAAGCATTTGAGCTTCCGCGTTACCACGCTTTGCAAGTGGTATGTATAATTGCTCAGCCTTTAATAACAATCTATGGACATAAATCGAACAGTATGATGGATATTCGCTTTCAGCTCCAGGACATTCTGATGGATATAACTTTATAGCTTCAGCTACCAACGATTTTCCTCTTTCCAATTGCAAACGATCATTTTCAACTCTAAAACAAAAAGCACTTTCAATTTTTATTAGAATCGTTTTCATGCAATCTAACGATTTAAACAGGAAATCCTTGGATTCTATTTCTATGAAATAATTATCTAATAATTTTACTCCGTCGTTATTCCTTACATAGCAGTCAAGTTTCTTCTTAATTATATTGTCGGATAAATCTCCATGCATAAAATAATTCCTCAATAAACGGCAGAAATTATTTACATAATCTAAAAGATTTGCTTCAATATCAAGGTCATTTACCAAATACCTTTTCTCATATGTTCTACTAATAGCATCGTATAATTTTTGAACCTGCTGAGCTTCCGTTTCTATTTTATAATATTTTATAATTGCATTTATACATCCTTCATAATACGAAAAGATAGAGCAGAAGAGGATTTTCCTAACTTCTTTACATAAAGATGATATCCTCTCATCTTCGCTATCAAAACCTTGTAAGATTGTATAATAAACTTCAAAATCCCCACTAGAATTTTGTTTAGCCAAATCCAATGCTTCTTTTTGAAACTGGGCAAACGTTTTTTGGTAATAATTATCAATTTCAGAAATTAACTGCGATAAAATACCATACCGATATTCTATCATATACCTTATTTCGTTATAGCCTTTTGAAATCATCTTAATGTCCTAAAAAACTATAATCATCATCAAATCCATCAGGCATATCACCATACATTCCATCAGTCATTGCATCCCATGTCTCAGCCGCATAATCTATGTCATTATCACCATAAGAACATCTAGTCCATTTAGTTTCTAATAAATGACCGCTTTTATCATATTTTTCAGTATAATCACCCCTGCCGACAATTACAACTCCATTCTTAAATCCACCAAAATGAAAAAATACAGGAATCTTACATCCGTCTATTTTTTTACCTTCAAAAACAAGAAAGCGATTAATAGTAAATAAAATATACCCGTTAAAGTCCATAAAGCCATACTCCCCCTGTTTAGTACTGAATCCAATTGCATTTTCTCCTATCGTATCGGTATAAAGATAATATTCTTCATTTATCCTTGGCTCAAGGATTATTTCTTTATCTTCTATACAAAATATTCCTTGTAAACCATTTTTCACAATTATCAGATGTGATAATGTGCCGCAAGCTGTTCTTGTTTTTATATCATCATAAACAAAAGGTAGTATTGGTGCATAAAATGAACTAGTAATAGTCTCTGTACGACTCAAAGCACCTTTTTTCCCATTATACGTTCCAATAATCACATTACGGAAAATTTCTAATGAGCTAAACGATGGTGCTATAACAAAATTTCCGGCTTTATCCATTCCAGCAAATAGACCATTTCTCTTCAGAATATAAAGATCTAACTGCTCTTTATAAAAGGAAAATTCAGATGGTATTGGAGACCAGCATTTTTTTTGCTCAAAATATAAGATTTGAGTTGTCACGCCTGCTTTTTCAGTTGTAATACATTTCTTAGACCAATCTATACAAATAGAATCGTATTCTGGTGGAAGAAAAGGACTTCCATCTATTTTCACAATTCCAATTTTCCCATTTTTAGCACCAATAGATATTGGTTTATCATCAAAACGTTCTACATATTGCCAACCTATAAATCGAGTAGTTTTTTCAATCCCATTGATTCTATATTTATAAATCGGAACTCCTTCAGCATCAAAGTCAAAACGTTTCAATCCCTTTACACCTGTAAATATGTTGTCCCCAATGTCAATATTGTCATAAATGCAAGGTATGACTACCTCATTTCTTCCATTTATACAACCCCATTTCTTATTCTCTTTAGAATAATTAATATCACCAAAATAACGCTCACTTGTTTCCCCAGTGTCTATATAGCTAAATGGGGTTAAAGTGTTTATTTTAGGCTCATTATAATCTGCAACCTCTAGAAAACTATTATCGGAAAAATTCATTAAAAATTTCTTGCCTTCTATATCTACAATCTTATCTTTCATTATTAGGTAGCAGCTAAAACATAAAACTAAAAATCTTTTTCTGCGAAGTATTGAACCGTTCAATTTCCAAAGAGAGGGATTTCTTTAATTGACCAGCCATAAAGTCTAAGAAAGGCTGATTAACTTCATCTTCCTGTGATAACCGTAAAGCTGAAATATATTCTTCTCTATCTTCCTTAAATATCTTAGTTGGAAAAAGATTATAGCAAAACTGAATGTAATTCATCAGCAGGCGGGCTGTTCTTCCATTACCATCAACCCACGGATGAATAGTCACCAAGTTAAGATGAGCATTGAAACTTAGTTCGTATTGTTCCCGAAATGTTCCCACTGTCTTTTGCTTTTCCTGTAATAAGGTGCAAAATTCATCTATTTTGGCAGGGACTTTCTGATAACTCATATAAGAACGTCCACCAATACCAGCCGTCACGCCACACAAGCGAAATTCACCTTTGGAAGAATCAAAAGAGCCTCCCATAACGTTATAAATACTGCCTGTCGTACGCATCAATGTCGAATTCAGCTTTTGCAAAAACGCTGAATTAATTGGCTTCTTACATTTGGCTTCCTCTTTGGCAAACTCATAAGCTTTCTTTAAGTCCTCATTCATCAAATGATATACCAAAGGCTTCCCTTTAGCTGTCAATCCCTCATCGAAAAGCATTTGTGCCTCCACTTCGGTGAGTGTAGAACCCTCAATTGCTGTAGAATGGGTAATAAGAGAATAGAGGTAGTACTTTTCATAGTCCACCGCTTCACTAATACCAAGTTGCTGAAACTTCTGGTATAACTGTTCAATCTCTTGCCAAACACCTTGTTCCATTGACGTTTATTTAATTGGATTTATTTCTTTTCAAAGGTAATGTATTTGTATTGCGTAGCCAAAGAAAATAATGACTTACTACTATATTTTTTTCGCCTGTGGGGAAAATGTGGGGAAAAATCAGACAAGTAAAAAGGCTAAGTAATTGATAATTCAATACTTAGCCTTTTATTCTGTACCCAGACCCGGGGTCGAACCGGGATGGATTTTACTCCACTGGTGTTTGAGACCAGCGCGTCTACCGATTCCGCCATCTGGGCATTCCGTTGAATTGCGGTGCAAA